>NZ_JBFAZH010000175.1:0-9639 GCF_040681735.1 Actinoplanes sp. NPDC051633
GCCTTCATAGCGGCCTATCTGATGGGTTGACCGGACCGTGGCACGCTGGATCCGTGCCCGCACGCCGTCTCACCGCGTTCGGCGCCGTCCTCGTGGCGGCGTCGCTCGCGGTGTACGCCTGGCTGCACGTCACCCCGCCGTCCGCCGACCTCGACTGGCGCCGGCGCACCATCAGCCAGTACGCCCTGCTGGAGAACGGCTGGGCGTTCGACGTGGCGACGCTGCTGCTCGCCGCCGGCTCGGCCGCCGTCCTCGCGGCCCTGGTCCGCTCGGGCGCGGTCCGGGCCCGGTCCGGAGCGTTCGCCGCGCTGGCGCTCTGGGTCGCCGGCCTGATCGGCGTCGTGGTCTTCGAGAAGCACAACTGGGCCGCCGGCCCGTCGATCAGCGGCGACGTCCACCGGGCGGCGAGCCTGCTCGCCTTCCTGAGCCTGCCGGCCGGCGCCGTGCTGGCCGGCGCGCCCTGGCTGCGGCGGCGCTCCGACCGGCAGGCCACCCGGGCGGCGGCCGTCGCGGTGTTCCTCGCCGGCATCGTCTCGCTGCTCTGCTTCTCCCCCATCCTCTGGGCGCTCGTCTCGGAGACGTGGACCGGCGTGCGCTGGTGGCATGCGATCCCGCTGGGCGGGGTGGAACGGCTGCTCGGCGCGGTCGAGGTGAGCACCGTGCTGCTGCTCGCCCGGTGGGCGTTCACCCCGGCCGCAACCGATGATCCCGACCGGAGTCAGGCGGGAACTCTCACGGCCGGCCGGGCCAGACCGTAGTTGTCGCGCAGCGTCCGGCCCGTGTACTCGGTGCGGAAGAGGCCGCGACGCTGCAGGATCGGGACCACGTGGTCGACGAAGAGCTCGAGGCCGGAGGGCAGCACCGGCGCCATGATGTTGAAGCCGTCCGCCGCCCCCTCGGAGTGCCACTGCTGGATGGCGTCGGCGACCTGCTCGGGCGTGCCCGCGAAGGTGCGATGCCCCCGCCCGCCGCCGAGGCGGCCGATCAGCTTGCGCACCGTCAGCCTCTCCCGCCGGGCCAGCTCGACGATCAGCGTGTACCGGCTCTTCGCCCCCTCGATCTCGTCCTCGCTCGGCAGGTCGGGCGGCAGTTCGCGGTCGAGGTGCAGGTCGTTCTCGTCGACCCGCAGCGTCTGAGCGAGCTGGCGCAGCGCGTACTCCGGCCGGATGAGCCGGTCCAGCTCCTCCTCCAGCGCCAGGGCCTCGCGCTCGGTCGAGCCGATGGCCGGCACGATCCCGGGCAGGATCTTGATGGTGTCGGGGTCGCGGCCCAGGGCCAGCGCGCGCCGTTTCAGGTCGGCGTAGAAGGCCTGCGCGTCCGCGAGGGTCTGCTGCGCGGTGAACACCGCCTCGGCGTAGCGGGCGGCCAGGCCCTTGCCGTCCTCCGACGAGCCGGCCTGCACGATCAGCGGGTGGCCCTGCGGCGAGCGCGGGACGTTGAGCGCCCCGGCGACCCGGAAGTGCTTGCCCACGTGCTCCGGCGGGTGGATCTTCGTGTCGTCGCCCCAGATCCCGGACTCCTTGTCGCCCAGCGCGGCGTCGTCCTCCCAGCTGTCCCAGAGCTTGTAGCAGACCTCCAGGAACTCGGCCGCGCGCTCGTACCGGGAGGCGTGGGCGGGCAGCTCGTCGAGGTTGAAGTTGCGGGCGGCGTCGACCCCGGCCGTGGTGACCACGTTCCAACCGGCCCGCCCGCCCGAGATGTGGTCCAGCGAGGCGAAGCGGCGGGCCAGGTTGTAGGGCTCGTTGTACGTGGTGGACGCCGTGGCGATCAGCCCGACGTGCTCGGTGACCCCGGCCAGCGCGGTCAGCAGCACGGTCGGCTCGAGCCCGCCGGCCGGGCGGCGGCCGATCGAGTTCCACAGCACCGGGCTGTCGGCGAGGAACAGCGAATCCAGCTTGCCGCGCTCGGCGACCCGCGCGAGGTGCTGGTAGTGCCGGATGTCGGTGTGCGCGTGCGGGTCGCTCTCCGGCAACCGCCAGGCTGCTTCGTGGTGGCCGACGGTCATCAGGAAGGCGTTGAGGTGCAGGGTCATGGCGTCACTCCGAGGGCTTCGAGCAGCAGGGCACGGGGGTCTTGCAGCGAGCCGCGGCGCAGCTCCAGGGTGATCCGGCCGTTGTCGAGGACCACGGTGCGGTCGGCGAGCTTCACCGCCTCGTCCACGTCGTGGGTCACCAGCAGCACGGACGGGCGGTGCCGCCGGCACAGGTCGCGCAGCAGCCCGTGCATCCGGATGCGGGTCAGCGCGTCCAGGGCGCCGAACGGCTCGTCGGCGAGCAGCAGTCGCGGCTCACCGACCAGCGACCGGGCCAGCGCCACCCGCTGCTGCTCGCCGCCGGAGAGCTCGTTGGGCCAGGCCCGTTCCCGTCCGGACAGGCCGACCTCGGCCAGCGCCTCGGTGCCGCGGCGGCGGGCGTCGGGCACCCGGAGCCCGAGGATCACGTTGTCGAGCACCCGGCGCCAAGGCAGCAGGCGGGAGTCCTGGAAGACCACCGACACATCGGCGGGGATGTCGAACGCGCCCTCGCCCTCGACGTCGTAGTCGATGCGGGCCAGCGCCCGCAGCAGCGTGCTCTTGCCGGAGCCGCTGCGCCCCAGCAGGGCGACGAACTCGTTCGGTTCGATGGTCAGGCTCAGGTCGTCGAGGACGACCTTGTCGCCGTAGCGGCGGGTCAGGCCCTCGATGCGGACGCCCTCGCGGGTCAGCTGGTCAGCGTGCGGCGCCATGCGAGCACCCTCCGTTCGATGAGGCGGACGACCGTGTCCGAGGTGAAGCCGAGGACGGCGTAGAGGGCGAGGCCGAGCAGGATCACGTCGGTCTGCGCGTACAGCTGGGCCTGGGCCATCAGGTATCCGATGCCGCTGAGCGCGTTGACCTGTTCGACCGTGGCCAGCAGCAGCCAGGAGACGGTGACGCTGAGCCGCAGGCCGACGAACAGCCCGGGCACCGCGCCCGGGAGCACGACGTGCCGCAGGAACTCCCAGCGGGAGTAGCCCTGCACCTCGGCCAGCTCGACGTAACGGTTGTCGATGCCGATCAGCGCGGCGTGGAAGGGCACGTAGATGCTCGCCGCCACGCCGGCCGCGATGAGCACGACCTTGAAGCCCTCGCCGATGCCGAGCAGCAGGATGAGCAGCGGCGCCAGGGCGATGGTCGGGATCGCGCGCTTGATCTGCACCGGCCCGTCGATCAGGGCGGTGCCGATGCGGCTGAGCCCGGCGACGACGGCCAGCGCGACGCCGACCGCGGCACCGGAGGTGAATCCGATCAGGACCCGCTGGGTGGACGCCCCGACGTGTTCCGCCAGTTCACCGCCGGCGGCCAGCCGGAGTGCGGTGCCCAGCACGGTCCACGGCGCGGAGACCAGGCGTGGGTCCAGCCAGCCGGCCGCGGAGGCGAGCGCCCAGAGGCCGAGCAGCACGGCGGGGCCGAGCAGACGCCCGTACGGGATGGGCCTGCCCGGGCCAAGCCGGCGGCGGGCGATCGGCGGGGCGGGGCGGGGCGGCGCCTCGAGAACGACCATCGTTCACTCCCTGTACTCGGCGGCCACGGACTCGGCCGCGATGGTCTGGAACCGGCGGTCGAAGAGGTCGGCCGCCTTGATCGGCTTGATGTAGCCGCCCTCGACGAGCAGGTCGGCGGACTCCTGCTGCCACGCCTGCGCCTTGTCCCAGCTGGTGGGGAAGGTCGGCTTGTCCTCGGTGGCCAGGATGCGTTTGCCGTCGGCCCTCGTGACGCCCTGGTCCTTGACGTAGTACGCGTCGATCCATGCGTCCCGGTTCTCCCGGGCCCAGACCTTCGACCGCGCCCAGAACGGGATGAACGCGCGGATCGCGGCGATCTTGCGGTCGTCGGCGAGCACCTCGGCGGGCGCCCACAGGATCGTCAGGTAGTCCACCGCGGTCATCGGGATCGCCTTGGCCCCGTCCTTGCCGTACTCGTTGACGTACTTGGTCAGCGACGGCTCAGAGAGCGGCGCGATGTCGATCTGCTTGCTCTGCAAGGCGACCAGGAACTTGGTGCTGCTCAGCGGGACGAGCCGGACGTCGGAGGGCGTGAGCCCCTGCTCCTTGAGCGTGCGGAGCACGACCAGACCCTGGGCCTGCCCCTGGGAGAAGCCGATCTTCCGGCCGCGCAGATCACCGAGCCCGGCGATGGCCGAGCCCGGCGCGGTGGCGTAGGTGTACTGCGGCACCTTCTTGGTCTGCACCGCGACGATCCGTGCGTCGTAGTTGATCGCCTCCGCCTGGATCGGCGGGATGCCGGCGTTGGAGGCCAGGTCGATGGACCTGGCGCGGAAGCCCTGGATGATGTCCGGCCCGGCGCTGAGGTTGGGCCACTGGGGCACCCGGAACGGCAACTTGGCGAGCTGCCCGGACGCCTGGAGCGCGACGTGCGTGGGATGAATGGCGATGACCAGCTCGGTGTCGGCGGCCACGGCGGACGGCAGCGGCGCCCCGGAGTCGAGCTCGGCCCCCGCGGCGCCGGCGGCACAGCCCGCGAGGCCCGTGACGGCGGCACCGGCGAAGCCTGTCAGCAGGTTGCGGCGTGTCAGTGACATGGACCGGACTCTAGCGAAGTCCTATTAAGCCGACATCACATACTGGTTTACTAGGTAATGATCTCGGCCGCGGTGAGACCCAGATGCAGGGTCAGCCGGGTACGCCCGTCGTCCAGATCCAGTCCGGTCAGCTCGCGCACCTGGCGCAGGCGGTAATACAGCGTCGTCCGGTGAATGTGGAGGGTCGCCGCGGCCGCCGGGCCGTTCCCCCATGGTCGAGGAAGGCGCGCACCGTGCCGGCCAGGAGGCCGCCCGGGTCGGCGGCCCGCAGCCGGCGCACCTCATCGGGCAGCGCCGCCTCGGTCAGCTCGCCGGGCGGGATGCGCAGCAGGATTCCCCACGGGCCCAGCTCGGCCCAGGTCGCCACCGGCACGCCGAGCACGGTCGCCGCAGCGCGCCGGGCCAGCCGGGCCTGCGCCGCGGACTCGAACGCCCGGTCGAGCCCGGGCACCGCCGACCCCACGCCGGCCGTGCAGTCGAACCGGCCGGCGGACAGGTCCTTGATCCGGGGCAGCAGGCGGTCGGCGTACCCGTGCGCATCCTCCACCAGCGCCACGGCGACCCCGTCGCGGACCGCGTGCAACGAGCCGGACAGGGCCGTCCGCAGCGCCCGCTCGACATGGCCGGCCGCCGCGTCCCCGCTGACCCCGAACTCGATGACGGTGACCCTGCTCAGAGGCGGCAACTCGGCGACCGCCGTCCAGCGCGAACCCGGGTTGTCCCCAATCAGATCGAGAACGGCCGCCTCGCGGGGATCCGCGCCGCCCGGTGAGAGCGGCGCGAGCTGGGGTGCGATCTCGTCGGCCACGCCGGTGATCACGGCCAGCTCGCGGGTGGTCAGCGACCCGTCGGCGTCCATCACCATCAGCAGGCCCAGCAGCTCGCCCTCCCGGCGGACCGGGAGGCAGACGCGGGCGTGCATCTCCAGCTCCGGGTTCGGCGGGATGATGCCGGCCGATGTCCACGTCGCGACGCCCTGCGCCAGCACGTGCCCGATCACCTTCGCGTCCGCCTCGCGCTGGAGCACGGCCCGGATCCGCACCGGGTCCTCGTCGCCGTAGTGGGCGCTGGCGTACAGCAGGTGCACGCTCGGGTCGTTGATCACCACGGACCGGCGCAGCCGGGCGGCCAGCCGGTCGACGGCCGTCTGGATCGGGTCCTGCGCCACGATCGTCGATTCTACAAACGGAGCAAGACACGATCGCTGGTTTCGTCTGCGGTCGGTGCCGCCGCCACGACCGGTGCGGCAGATTGAGTGACGTGAGTCACGCCAGGGAGCTCGACGGCCGGGTCGTCATCGTGTTCGGCGCCGGCTCCAGCGGGACGACGCTGAGCAACGGCGAGGCCGCCGCGCTCGCCTACGCGCGGGCCGGCGCCGCGGTGGCCGCCGTCGACCGCAGCGCCGACGAGGCGCAGCGGGTGGCCAAGGCGATCGGCGACGCCGGCGGCACCGGCTTCGCGGTGACCGCCGACGTGACCCGGGAGGCCGACGTGGCGGCGGCGGTCGCGTCCGTCCGGCACGAGCTGGGCACGCCGGACGTGCTGCACAACAACGTCGGCGACCCGGCGCCCGGCGCGGTGCCGGACCTCGGGCTGGACGACTGGAACGCTGCCCTCACGGTGAACCTGACCAGCGCGTACCTCACGTGTCACCACACCCTGCCGCACATGCTCGCGGCCGGGCACGGCGTGGTGGTCAACGTGTCCTCGGTGGCCGGCATCCGCGACACCGGCTACGTCTACCCCGCCTACAGCGCCGCCAAGGCGGGGGTCAACCAGCTCACCGTCTCCATCGCCCTCACCTATGCGGCCCGCGGGATCCGCGCCAACGCCATCCTCCCCGGCCTGATCGACACCCCCATGGGCGGCGGCCTGAACGACCGCGCGGCCCGCGACGCCCGGAGCCCGACCGGCCGGATGGGTTCGCCGCACGACGTCGCCGGCGTCGCCGTCTTCCTCGCCTCCGACCGGGCCGCCTACGTCAACGGCGTGTGCCTCCCGGTCGACGGCGGCCTCACCGCCCGCTGCGCCTGACTCAGACGAACGGAGCAAGCAATGACCACTTTCACGACCTCGGACGGCTGCGAAATCGACTACCGCGTCGACGGGCCGGCCGGCGCCGCCGGCACCCCCGCGGACACCCTGGTGTTGCTGCACGGGTGGTCGCAGTCCCGGGCCATGTTCGACCGCGCGCTGCCCACGCTGTCCCGCGACGTCCGCGTGGTCACCTACGACCAGCGTGGCCACGGCGAGTCCGCCAAGCCCGACCATGGCGCCCGGATCGCCCGGCTGGCCGGCGACCTGCGCGAACTGCTCGATCACCTGCAGATCGCCGAGGCGCATCTGGGCGGGCACTCGATGGGCGCCTCGGTGTTGTGGAGCTTCATCGACCTGTACGGCACCGGGCGGATCCGCTCGCTGATCATCGTCGACCAGCCCAGCGCCTGCGTCGTGCTGCCGTGGATGGCCGCCGGCGAGGGCGCTCAGGCCGGCGCGATCCTCGACTTCCCGGCCGCCGAGGGCTTCGTCCGGGCGATCGCCGAGGACGACCGCGCCACCCGCGACGGCTTCCTGAAGTCGATGCTGACCCCGGACATCCCGGACGACGACCTGGCCTGGCTCGGCACCGAGAACCTGAAGCTCCCGGCGCCCTGGGGCGCCCGGCTGCTGCTGGACCACGTGATGCAGGACTGGCGGGACGTGCTGCCGCGCATCGACGTGCCGACACTGGTGCTGGCCGGCGAGGTCAGCCACGTCGCGCCGGAGTCGCAGGCGTGGACCGCAGGGCAGATCAAGGGCGCCCGCCTGCGCACCTTCACCAAGGAGGAAGGCGGCTCGCACTTCCCCTTCTTCGAGGAGCCGGCCGCCTTCTGCCAGGAGGTCAGCGCTTTCGTCGCCGGGCGCGCCTGATCGCCGCGTACGCGACACCCGCCCCCACCAGGTACGGCCCCATCGCGATCACCGCGTCCAGCGGCTGGTGCACCACGTCGACGCGGCGGTCGCGCAGCCGGGACGCCAGGCCGTGGCGGGTGAACTCGGCCTTGACGCCGGTCTCGGCGATCACGTTGTCCGGGCGCCCCCGCAGCAGGCCGGTGACGCGGCTCTCGGCCACGTCCACCCGGTCGGCGGCGATCAGCAGCAGCCAGTGCGCGGCCCGCGCCTCGCTGAACCGCCGGTACGCGTACTTGCGGATCGCGCCGGACAGGCCCTTCGGCGGGCAGGAGGTGCCGAAGACCGGGGTCAGGAACGCGTGCTCGATCGAGCGCTCCCGCGGCCACTTCTCCTCCTGGCGCTCCGGGAAGTCCCAGTGCGCCCCGGTCGCGCCCGGGTCGTAGATCTCCCGCGGCACCGACGGTCGGTCCTTCGGGTCCAGGTCGGCGCCCCAGCCGGGGATGCGCGCCCGCAGCTCGTCGATCGGCACGGGCAGCTCGGGTTTCTCCGAGGTGTAGGCCATGTTTTCGGCTCCGGTCAGGATTCGTTGGGGACGATCAGCGGCTTGATGCAGCCGTCGAGCTTGGACGAGAACATGTGGTACGCCTCGGCGATGTGCTCGAGCGGGATGCGGTGCGTGACGATGTCGCTCGGCTTGAGATAGCCGTTCTTGATGTGCTCGAACAGCCGCGGCCACTGCCGCTTGACCGGCGCCTGGTTCATCCGCAGGGTCAGGCCCTTGTTCACCGCGTCGCCGAACTTGACAGCGCTGAAGATCGGGCCGTAGGCGCCCATCACCGAGACCGTGCCGCCCTTGCGGACCGAGTCGATCGCCCAGTTCAGGGCCACCGGTGAGCCGCCCTGCAGCTTCAGCTTGGCGCCTGTGAGGTGCTGCAGGAGGTTGCCGTCGGCTTCCGCGCCGACGGCGTCGATGACCACGTCGGCACCGAGGTGGTCGGTGGTCCTCTTCAGGTGGACGACGATGTCGTCGTACTCGGCGAAGTTGAGGATCTCGGCGTGGGCGAACTCCGCCGCCTTCTGCAACCGGTAGTCGAGGTGGTCGACGACGATGACCCGGCCGGCGCCCATCAGCCAGGCGGACTTGGCCGCGTAGAGGCCGACCGGCCCGGCGCCGAAGACGACCACCACGTCGCCCTCCTTGATGTCGCCGAGCTGCGCCCCGAAGTAGCCGGTGGACAGCGCGTCGGTGAGCAGCACGGCGTCGTCGTCGGCCAGCCAGTCCGGGATGATGCCGGGCCCGACGTCGGCGAACGGCACCCGGACGAACTCGGCCTGGCCGCCGTCGTACCCGCCGGTGGTGTGCGAGTAGCCGTAGATGCCACCGACCGCGGTGGCGTTGGGGTTGACGTTGTGGCAGTTGGAGTAGAGACCGCGGGCGCAGAAGAAGCACGAGCCGCAGTAGATGTTGAACGGCACCATCACCCGGTCACCCGGCTTGACGTTCTGCACCGACGAACCGACCTCTTCGACCACGCCGATGAACTCGTGCCCGAACGTCATGCCGACCCGGGTGTCCGGCATCAGGCCGTGGTAAAGGTGCAGGTCGGAGCCGCAGATCGCCGCTCGGGTGACCCGGACGATCGCGTCGTTGGGGTGCTCGATGACCGGCCGGTCCTTCTCCTCGACCCGGATGCGGTAGGGACCGCGGTAAACCATCGCTCGCATTCCGCCGGAGTGCCCCGGTATTTCCCGGGCAAACGCCGGGATTCAATAGCCAAGAGGGTTCAATACCCGGCGGCGAAGCCGTCCTTGCGCGGGTCGGAGCCGCCGAGGATGCGGCCGTCGCGGATCTCGATGGCCTGGCCGCCGCCGAACGGTGCACGGCCAGGCTCCTCGGCCACGGCGATCCCCGCCGCCCGCAGCTCGGCGGCGCGTTCCCAGAGCGGCTCCTCGACCAGCACGGCGTGGCGGTCGATGCGGAACCGCGGCCGGTCCAGCGCGGCCTGCGGGTCGAGGCCGTCGTCGACGACGGCGGTTACGTACTGGACGTGGGCCTGCGCCTGCACGAAGCCGCCCATGATGCCGAACGGGCCGCGCAGCCGCCCGTCCTCGATCAGCATCCCGGGCATCAGGGTGTGGTAGGGGCGGCGGCCCGGGGTGACCTCGCCGGACACCTCGAAACCCTCGG
>NZ_JBFAZH010000176.1:0-9602 GCF_040681735.1 Actinoplanes sp. NPDC051633
AGCGCTGATCCTCCTCGGCCGGGCGCTGGTGCACCTGCGGCTGGGGCGCGAGCGCGAGGTTGTCGCGGGTGGCGTAACCGTGCGAACCCGAGGTGTCGCTCGACGTGTGCGACCGGGTGAGGGAGCGCACCGTGGAGCGCTCGGCCCGCTCCGTTCGCTCCGACCGCTCGGGGCGCTCGTCGTCGTCCAGGTCGGCGGCGCGGTTCCGCTCGCCCACGCGCAGCCGCTCCGAGGTGCGTGCCCGCGGCAGAGGGGCCGGCGGCTCCTCGACGTCGTCCTCATCGGCGAACTCGTCGGCGTATCGGTAGCCGGAGTCCCTGTCCCGGTCGCGGTCGCGGTAGCTCCCGGACTCGCGGTAGCCGCGGTCGTCGTAGCCCCGCTCGTCGTCTTCCTCGACGAGCCCGAGCCACACTCCCGCCTTGCGCAGAGCACTCACGCCGTCACCTCGTCCCGCTCGGCGCCAAACCGACCGTCCATTGCCCCCACCTCGATTTCTTCAGCGGCGCACACCCCCATGTGGGCCGCATCCCCCCTTGCACGCGCCTTACGCAGACGTGCGCTGCGCTGTCCGGGCGCGAGCAGGTCGCTGCCCCCGCGTAAACAACACCTATGTAGTTTGCTGCCCGCCGCAAGGCTACCGCAGCAGGTTTCGCATCCCGAGTAAAGAAGTGCCGATCCGCACGTGTGTCGCTCCGTGCAGAATCGCCGCCTCCAGGTCTCCGCTCATCCCCGCGGACACCACCGTCGCCTCCGGATGATCGGCCCTGACCTGCTGCGCGATCCCGGCGAGCCGCTCGAAGGCCCGCTCGGGGTCCCACCCGGCGGGCGCCACCGCCATCACACCGCACATTCGCAGGCCGGGTGCGCCGGCGACCGCCTCCACCGTCGCCGCGAGGTCCGCGGCCGCACCGCCGCGCGAGGGGTCGCCGTCCAGGCTCACCTGGACCAGCACGTCGAGCGGAGCATCGCGCAGATCCTGGGCGGCCTTGTCCAGGGCCGACGCGAGGCGCTCGGAGTCCACCGACTCGACCACGTCGGCGTACCGCGCGACCGAGCGGGCCTTGTTGCGCTGGAGCTGGCCGACGAAGTGCCATCGCGGGACCGCGCCGGCCGCGCGTACCTCGGCGGCCTTGGCCTTCGCCTCCTGGTCCTTGTTCTCCCCGACGTCGGTGACGCCGAGCTCGGCGAGCAGGACCACGTCGCTCGCCGGATAGGTCTTCGTGACGGCGACCAAGGTGATCTCGGCCGGGTCACGACCCGCTGAAGCTGCGGCGCGCGCAATCCGCCCCTGAACCTGGTCCAGGTTGGCAGCGAGCTGCGCGCGCCGCTGCGTCACGAGCCGTTCTTCAGGAAATCCGGCACGTCCACGTCGTCGAAGAGGACCCGCCGCGGCGGCGGGGTCGTCGTGGCCGGTGTGCTGGACACCGGCACCGAGGCCGGCGTGACGGCCGGCGGCGCGCTCGGCTGCTGCACCACCTTGCGCGTGGTCTCGACCGGCTTGTACGAGGGCGTGCCCCCGTCGAAGCCCGCCGCGATCACGGTGACCCGCACCTCGTCGCCGAGGGCGTCGTCGATGACCGCGCCGAAGATGATGTTGGCGTCCGGGTGCGCCGCGTCGGTGACCAGCTGGGCCGCATCGTTGATCTCGAACAGGCCGAGGTCGGAGCCGCCGGCGATGGAGAGCAGCACGCCGCGCGCACCGTCCATGCTCTGCTCGAGCAGCGGGCTGGAGATCGCCTTCTCCGCCGCCTCGACCGCGCGGTTGTCGCCGCGCGCGCTGCCGATGCCCATCAGGGCGCTGCCCGCGCCGGACATCACGCTCTTGACATCCGCGAAGTCCAGGTTGATCAGGCCCGGCGTGGTGATCAGGTCGGTGATGCCCTGCACGCCGGAGAGCAGCACCTGGTCGGCCTGCCGGAACGCGTCCATCATGCTGATCCCGCGGTCGCCGAGCGCGAGCAGCCGGTCGTTCGGGATCACGATCAGCGTGTCGCACTGGTTGCGCAGCTCGTCGATGCCCGACTCGGCCTGGACCTGGCGGCGCTTGCCCTCGAACGAGAACGGCCGGGTGACCACGCCGATGGTGAGCGCGCCGAGCTTGCGGGCGATGTTCGCCACGACGGGCGCGCCGCCGGTGCCGGTGCCGCCGCCCTCGCCGCACGTCACGAAGACCATGTCGGCGCCCTTGAGCACCTCCTCGATCTCGTCGCGGTGGTCCTCGGCGGCGTTCTTGCCGACCTCGGGCTGCGCGCCGGCGCCCAGCCCGCGGGTGAGCTCGCGGCCCACGTCGAGCTTGACGTCGGCGTCACTCATCAGCAGCGCCTGCGCATCGGTGTTGATCGCGATGAACTCGACGCCCTTGAGCCCGACCTCGATCATTCGATTCACGGCGTTGACGCCGCCGCCACCGATGCCGACGACCTTGATCACGGCAAGGTAGTTGTGTGGAGGTGTCATCGGGCTCAGCCTTCCCTTCCAGGGTTGGCGGCAGACGACGGCCCCAGCGGTCCGGCCAGGAACCGCACTTCCGTCTGCCGCAGCCGTACAAGGGAGGGCGAGGAAACCCTCACCCTCTACTAGAGGCTTAGTCTTATGTCAACCATCGAACCTCTGGTCGCTACGTAAGCAGCCGTCCCATCCCAAACCAAGGACCTCGGCGGCGTGTCGGCGCGTGCTTACGCGACGACTATCCGACCAAGCCGTAACCTCGGCCCTAAAGCGCCGTTTGCGGGGCTTTGTCTGTTTAGCGAATCGTCACCACGGCCGGCGCGCTCACGTCGATGATCCGGCCGTCGCGGCGGAGCAGTGCCGTCGACACCTGGGCCTTGGTGTCGCTCGCCGAGTCGTCGCCCCACACCACCTTGCGTTCCTTGCGCAGCAGCAGCTCGATGCGGGCCGGCGCCGGCACCGAGATCTGCAGCAGCTGCTCGCGCAGCTCCTCGGTCAGCGACCCGAGCACGGTCAGCATGGCCTTGGTGTTGACGTCGTCGGGCGCCGGCTTGGCCAGCTCGGCGATCGGGATCCCGGCCGGCTTCCTGGCCACCGACCGATAGGGCACACCCTCGTCGTCGACCAGCGTGTACTTCTTGCCCGCGCGGACCGCCGCCACCGGGGTGCGCTCGACCACCTCGACGACCACCGAGGCCGGCCAGCTGCGGGAGACGACGGCGTGGTCGACCGGGGCGAGATTCTGCACCCGGGTACGCACGGCGTCCAGATCCACCCGGGCCAGCGGTTCGCGCATCGGCACCGCCGCGGCCTCCTGCACCTGCTCCGCGGTCAGCACGTCCGCCCCGACCACGCGCACCTCCCGGACGCCGAGCACCGGCGTCGCGTACACCATCCAGAGCAGCCCGCCGATCACCAGCACCACGCCGGCGCCGACCGCCCACGGCAGCAACGCGCGCAGCCGGCGCTGCCGGGCGCGGGCCATGAAGCGGCGCACCGACGACGGCACCGCATCGGTGTCCGCCCGGACCAGTCGCCAGTTCCGCCCGCCCCCGCCGGCCATCATGCCGCTCAGTCCTCCTTGCCGGGCGAGCTCGCGGTGAGCGCGTCCAGCAACTCGTCGCCCATCAGGGAGATCGGCGGCGCGCCCATGGTCACCACCACGTCGCCCGGCCGGCTGCGGCGCACCACCTCGGCGGGCACCTGCTCCCACGACGGCACGAACACCTTGTGCCCGGCGGGCAGGTCGATCGCCGCGGTCAGCGCGACGCCGCCCTCCCCCGGCTGGCGCTGCTCACCCGGCCCGAAGACCTCCATGCAGATCACCTCGTCGGCGATCGCCAGCCCCTCGGCCAGCTCGGCCTGCAGGTCGCGGGTGCGGTAGACGCGGTAGGGCTGGAAGACCACCAGCAGGCGGCCGTCGCCGGCCACCTCACGCAGGGTGCGCAGCGCGGCCTTGACCGAGGTCGGGTGGTACGCGTACTCGTCGTAGACCCGGACCCCGGCGGCGATGCCCTTGCGCTCGAACCGCCGCCGCACCCCCGGGAACGACGCCAGCGCCTCGGTGATCGACTTCAGCGGGATCCCCAGCTTCAGCGCGGTCAGCACGGCCGCCGAGCTGTTGAGTCCCATGTGGGTGCCGGGCAGCGCGAGCCGGATCTCGCCGAGGTCCTGTCCGTCCATCGTGGCCCGGTAGCGGACGCCGCCGGTGGCCGAGGACACCTGCGAGATCCGCAGATCGGCGCCCTCGCTCTCCCCGTACGTGTAAACGGTCCGGCCCTCGGCGCGCAGCGCCGCGATCAGCTCCTGCACGCCCTCGTCGTCGGCGCAGGTCACCACGAAGCCGTCGGCCGCGGTGAGCCGGGCGAACTCGAGAAAGCCCGATTTCAGCCCCGCCAGGTCGCCCCAGTTGTTGAGGTGGTCGCCCTCGATGTTGGTGATGATCGCGACGTGCGGGCGGTAGATCAGGAACGACTTGTCGCTCTCGTCGGCCTCGGCCACGAAGTGCGGGCCGCTGCCGTGGTGGCCGTTCGACCCGGCCTCGGAGATCTCGCCGCCGATCACGAACGACGGGTCCTGCCCGGCGTGCTGCAGGATCACCGTCATGATCGAGGTGGTCGTCGTCTTGCCGTGGGTGCCGGCCACCGCGATGGTCTGCCGGTTGGTCATCGCCGCGGCCAGCGCCTCGGAGCGGTGCAGCACCCGCAGCCCGCGCCGGCGTGCCTCGACCAGCTCGAGGTGGTCGTGCGGGATGGCGGTGGAGTAGACGACGGTGTCGACACCGTCCAGGTTGGACGCCTTGTGTGCCATGTGGACGGTGCCGCCGAGCGCGCGCAGGGCGGTCAGCGCCGGCCACTCGCGCAGCTCGCTGCCGCTGACCGGCACTCCCCGGGTGAGCAGCAGCCGTGCCAGGCCGCCCATGCCCACTCCGCCGATGCCGATCAGGTGCACGCTGCCCAGATCCTCGGCGGTCAACTCGCCGGCCGGGGTCAGCTCCGCCGTGTTCACTCTGTTACTCCTAGGTCGTTACCGGTCATCGGCGGGCCACCGCCTCGCAGACGAAGTCCACCAGCGCGTCGTCGCCGTCTCGCCGGCCGTACGCCGCGGCCGCCGCGCCCATCTGCCGCAGCCGCTGCGGGTCGCGGGCGAGCGGGATCACCGTACGCTCGATCCACTCGGGCGTGAGCTCCGCGTCGTCCACGATCAGCCCGCCGCCCGCCTCGACCACCGGCAGCGCGTTGCGCCGCTGCTCGCCGTTGCCCCACGGCAGCGGGACGTAGACGGCGGGCACGCCGACCGCCGTCGTCTCGGCGACGGTGATCGCGCCGCCCCGGCACATCACCAGATCGGCGACCGCGTAGCCGAGCTGCATGTCGGACAGGTACGGCACCACCACGTACGGCACCGGCAGCCCTTCCGGCACGTCGAACGGGTCGTTGCGGCCGCCCTGGACGTGCAGCACCTGGATGCCGGCGTGGGTCAGCGCCTTGGCCGCGCCGGACACCGCCAGGTTGATCGTGCGGGCGCCCTGCGACGCCCCGAAGACGAACAGCACCGGCAGATCGGGCCGGAGTCCGAAGTGGGCGAGCGCCTGCGGCCGCAGAGCCGGCCGGTCCATCCGGGTGATCGAGGTCCGCAGCGGCACCCCCACCACCCGGGCGTCGCGCAGGGCCTCGGACTGCTGGGGCTGATGCGGGAAGCCGACCGCCACGTTCTTGGTGAACCGCATGCCCAGCTTGTTGGCGACCCCGGGCGGCACGTTCACCTCGTGGACCACCATCGGCAGCTCACGGCGCCACCCGGCCAGGTACGCGGGCACCGACACGTACCCGCCGAAGCCGACGATGGCGTCGGCCTGGACCTCGTCGATCACCTTGCCGGCCGCGTGCGCCGACTTCCACATCCGGTCGGGGGTGCGGATCAGGTCGAGGTTGACCTTGCGAGGGAGCTGGTGCACGGGGATGACGCGAAGGTCGTACCCGGCCTCGGGGATGATCTCGCTCTCCATCCCCTTCTGCCCGCCCAGCGCGGTGATCCGCACGGCGGGAAAGGCCCGGCGCAGCGCGTCGGCGAAGGCGAGCAGCGGGTAGATGTGACCACCGGTGCCTCCTCCGGCGACCACCACCGACCGCAGCGAAGCCATCACCGTCTCCTTTCCGCCCCCACCCGCGCGGGAGCCCGGCCGGCTTTCTTGACGGGCGGACGCGGCCGGCGCGGCGGGGGGAGCGGCGGCAGCGGGGCCCAGACTAGCCGTACCCATCTCGCCGGCGGACGGGCGTTCAGGGCCCGGGCCGCATCGGGCTCCGCCCGGGCGAAGGAGGCGAGCATGCCGATCGCGGCGAGGGTGACCACCAGGGCGCTGCCACCGGCGGAGATGAACGGCAGCGGCAGGCCGGTGATCGGCAGCAGCCCCACCACGCCGCCGATGTTGATCACGGCCTGGGCGACCAGCCAGGTGGTGATGCCGGTCGCGGCGAGCCGGCGGAACGGGTCGTCGACCCGCCGCGCGATCCGGAAGCCGGTGTACGCGAGCACCGCGAACAGCGCCAGGATCACGACGCAGCCGACCACTCCGAGCTCCTCGGCGACCACGGCGAAGATGAAGTCGTTGTCCGCCTCGGGCAGCCAGTCCCACTTGAGCGCGCTCTTGCCCAGCCCGACGCCGAACCAGCCACCCTCGTAGATCGCCGAGCGGCCCTGCAACAGCTGGTAGCAGGCGCCCTGGAAGCAGTCCTCCGGCGGGTTCAGGAACGAGGTGAGCCGGGCCAGCCGGTAGTTCTCCTGGCCCACCTCGCCGGAGCCGGCGCCCCGGGACGCCGCGGCGATCAGCAGGCCGATGCCGGAGAGGCCGAGCACGCCGAGTGCGGCGAAGACCCGAAGCCGCACCCCGGCCGTCCAGAGCAGCCCGACGATCAGCGCCAGCAGCACCAGCATCGTGCCGAGGTCGTTGTAGCCGACCAGGACGAAGAGCAGGCCGACGACCGGGAACAGCGGCATGGCCAGCTCGCGCCAATGGCCCAGCGAGGCGCCCTTGCGGGCGATCACGTCGGCGCCCCACAGCACCACGCCCAGCTTGGCCAGCTCGGAGGGCTGGATGCCGACCGGCCCGATGTAGAGCCAGAGCAGCTTGGCCTCGAACGGGCCGAGCTGGGCGCTCTTGATCGCGTTCACCGACTCGAGCGCGAGCAGCAGGTCGAGCACGGCGAGCAGGGCCAGGGCGGCGGCCAGCACGTACTTGCCGAGGGCGCGCAGGGTGCGGGCGGGCAGCCGCTGGCAGACCCAGAAGCCGAGCAGGCCGAGCGCGGCGAAGACGATCTGGTTGCGGATCGCGCTGAACGCGTTGCCGTGCTGCGCGTACGCCTTGACGCTGGTCGCCGAGAACACCATGGTCAGGCCGATCAGCAGCAGCAGGCCGGAGCTGGCGATCAGCAGGTAGTAGGAGGACAGCGGCCGCGCGAGCAGGCCGTGCACAGCCGGGAGGTACTGCCGGCTGAGCGACGGCCTCGGTTTCTGATCCTCCGCCATGGCAACATCATCGCGTCGCCGACTGTCTTCGTTGCGAAGAAGACACGCGTGTCGCGCGGTGACTTAACCCATCACGGCCAGGAAGTCGCTGTAGAACAGGCCCAGCCCGGTCGCGACGCAGATGCCGGCCACGATCCAGAACCGCACCACGATGTTGACCTCGGACCAGCCGGCCAGCTCGAAGTGGTGCTGCAGGGGCGACATCCGGAACACCCGTTTGCCGGTGGTCTTGAACGAGATGATCTGGATGACCACCGACATCGTGATGATCACGAACAGCCCGCCGATGATGATCGACAGCAGCGTGGTGCGGGTGGCCATGGCCAGGCCGCCGATCAGGCCGCCGAGGCCCAGCGCGCCGGTGTCGCCCATGAAGATCCGGGCCGGCGACGTGTTCCACCACAGGAAGCCCAGACACGCCCCGGCGGCGGCCGCCGCGATCAACGCGATCTCCAGCGGGTCACGCACCTGGTAGCAGTAGGCCGCGTCCCGCGCGTAGTCGGTGTCACCGCACCAGTGCCGGTACTGCCAGAAACCGATCAGCCCGTACGCGCCCAGCACCGCGATCGACGCGCCGGTGGCCAGGCCGTCGAGGCCGTCGGTGAGGTTCACGCCGTTCGACATCGACATGATCACGAAAACGAAGATGATCACTGAGCCGAACTTGCCGACATCCGCCCAGCCCCAGGGCAGGTCGCGGATGAAGGAGATGCTCTCGCTGGCCACCGTCTGCCCGTTGGTGCTGGGCACGTACAGGGCGGCGATGCCGAACCCCGCACCCACGACGAGCTGGCCGAGCAGCTTGCCCTTGGCGCTCAGCCCGCCGGAGTGGCTCTTGCGAACCTTGAGGAAGTCGTCGAGGAAGCCGACCGCGCCGCAGAACACGAACAGTCCGAGCAGGACCAGCGCGGTCATCGTCGGGCGTTCCTGGGCGATCTGCCGCTCCGGCAGCGTGGTCAGCGCGGCGTGCCCGGCCACGTACGCGAGGACCGTCGCCGCGATGAACGCGACGCCGCCCATCGTGGGCGTGCCCTTCTTGCTCTGGTGGGTGGCCGGTCCGAGACTGCGGATCGGCTGCCCGGCCTTCAGCGCGGTGAACACCTTGATGGCGATCGGCGTGCCGAACAGCGAGATGATGAACGCGACCGCGGCCGCGACGATGACTGCCCTCACGGGCGAACCCCCTCGGGACGTAGTGAGTCCACGACGTCCCACGTGCGATAACGGGAACCCTTGACCAGAACCACGTCGCCCTCGCGCAGATCCAGCGCGGCGATGGCGGCGGCCTGGTCCGCCGCGAGCTCGCCCCCGCCGAACCCGTCCAGGATCGGATCCGCGGGCGAGACGGCGATCACGCGGTCCACGCCCAGCTCGGCCGCCAGCCTGCCCACCTCGACATGTCCGGCCCTCTCGTGATCGCCCAGCTCGGCCATGTAGCCGAGGACGGCGATGGTCCGCCGCCCCGCGCCGATGGTGGCCAGTGCGCGCAAGGCGGCCGCCGTCGACGCCGGGTTGGCGTTGTACGAGTCGTCGATGACGGTCACCCCGTCGGGCCGGTCGAAGACGTCCATCCGCCGCCCGGAGACGATGCCCACCTCGCCGAGCGCGGCCGCAACGGCCTCAACCGGCATGCCCAGCTCGAGCGCGACGGCGGCCGCGGCGAGGGTGTTGCCCACCTGGTGCCGGCCGGTGACCGCGAGCCGCACCTTGTGACCGTTGAGCATGTAGGAAGCGCGTCCACGCTCGTCGAGCCCGACGTCGGTGGCCCGCACGGCAGCGGTCGAGGCCTCGCCGAAGGTGACCACCCGGGCCGCGGTCCGGGACGACATTTCCGACACCAGCGGGTCGTCCGCATTGAGCACCGCGACACCGTCCGCCGGCAGCGCCTCGACCAGCTCGCCCTTGGCCAGGGCGATCCGCTCGACTGAGCCGAACTCGCCCACGTGCGCGACGCCGACGTTGAGCACGAGCCCGATCTTCGGCGGCGCGACCTCGGTCAGATAGCGGATGTGTCCGATGCCTCGAGCGCCCATCTCAAGCACGAGGAAGCGCGTATCAGGGGTGGCTTTCAAAACCGTGTAAGGGAAATCTCAGTCGTGACAACGCGCAAAAACTATCGTCATTTATGA
>NZ_JBFAZH010000177.1:0-9594 GCF_040681735.1 Actinoplanes sp. NPDC051633
CTGGACGAAGGCGTGGCCAGCAATCACCACTTGGGCTGCTTCATCGGTCTGTAGTCCGCGCATCGGTCTAAGCCGCCGCTTGAGCTGACCGTGATCGGCCTCGATCGGGTTGTTGGCGTACTGCTCGACGTGATGCCATGCGGCCGGCAGCAGGTCGTCGATCACGGCCCGGTAGACCGGTGCAGCGTCGGTGACCACCTCGGTCGGGATCACCGTGAGGGCGCGCAACGCCCGGGTGAAAAATCGGCGGGCGGCAGTGGCGTCGCGGCGGGCGGTGAGCAGCACGTCGATGACCTGGCCGTGCTGGTCGATTGCCCGGTAGACATAGCGCCAGCGTCCACTGACCTTGACGTAGGTCTCGTCCACGAACCATCGATCGCCTGGCGAGTGGCGGGCGAAGCGGGCGGCGTCGGCGAGCAGCGGTGTGAAGCGCTGCACCCACCGGTAGACGGTGACGTGGTCAACGTCGACGCCGCGTTCGGCAAGTAGTTCCTCGACGTCGCGGTAGGAGAGGCCATAGCGCAGGTACCAGCGGACCGCGACCATGATCACGTCGGCGGGGAACCGAAAGCCGGCAAACGCCGACCGCGGAGGTGACCAGACCCGAGATCGCGCTGCATGCCTCACCGCTCAAGCGTGCCTCGATCTTCCGATCAGCCAATGCAACAGAGCCCGCCTCAGCAATGCCGATGAGAGAAGCGACGGCTCCGTTGCGTCGGTTGATCGGGCTATCAGGCAGGGTTGATTGGTGAAGTCGGTGGCACGCTCTCGTCCCCGGTCTCCTCCCCGCTCGGCGTTCGCCGGCTTCCGGTTCCGGGCAGAGGTGGTCATGGTCGCGGTGCGCTGGTACCTGCGCTACGGCATGTCCTACCGCGACGTCGAAGAACTGCTCGCCGAACGCGGCATCGAGGTCGACCACGTCACGATCTATCGGTGGGTGCAGCGGTTCACGCCGCTGTTGGCCGACGCCGCCCGGTTCGCCCGCCATGCACCAGGTGACCGCTGGTTCGTCGACGAGACCTACGTCAAGGTCAACGGCGTGTGGCGCTATGTTCACCGGGCGATCGACCAACACGGCAGGTCATAGACGTGCTGCTCTCGGCCCGCCGGGACGCCGCGGCTGCCCGTCGGTTCTTCACCCGCGCGCTACGGATGCTGAAGGTGAGCCCGCGAGAGGTGGTCACCGACGCCGCACCGGTCTACCCGGGCGTGCTCGACGAACTGGTGCCGGCGGCGTGGCACCATGTCGAGCGGTACGCGAACAACCCGATAGAAGCCGATCACGGTCAACTCAAACGCCGCCTCAGACCCATGCGCGGACCGCGAGCCGATCGGACAGCCTGGCTTTAGAGGTCTCCACCAGCACCGTTTGTAGGTCAGTGCTGACACCACCCGGACCAGGAGAGCACCCTAGTGTTGGTGGGAGTTGACACCACCCTGGCGGGCGCGCAAGCGGAGCGAGTCCGAGCAGATTGAGCGGAGGTGGGCGCATGTCGGCGACGAAGCTCCTGGTACTCGGTATCGTGCACCTCTCCGGCGGCGCGCATGGCTACCAGGTGCGGTCCGAACTGCAGAGCTGGGGTGCGGAGATTTGGGCCAAGATCAAGCCCGGCTCGATTTATCACGCGCTGAAAAAGGCGGCGGCTGATGGCCTCCTCACCGAACACGCCGAGCCGGGCAACTCCGGGCCGGAGCGCGTTCTGTACCGCGCGACAGCTCGGGGACGTGACGAGATAGTCGAACTGGTCCGCGACGGTCTGCGGCGCACCCACGACCCCACCATGCTCGACGCGGCCATCGCCATGTTGCCCATGCTGACCAGGACAGATGCCATCGCGCACGTTAACGAGCGGGTCGCGCGCCTGGAAGCGGAGCTCGTAGAGCAGGCCAAGGGGTGGGAGAACCCGAACCCCGACATTCCCGAACACGTCCGCGATCAGGCCGAACTGTGGGCGGGACACGCACGCACCGAACTGGAGTGGGCGAAGAACCTGAGCAAACGACTGTCTGAGGGCGCCTACACCATGGCCGATGATCCGGGTTCGTGGCGAACGGTCCCCGATCCCCTCAAGATGCGCTTCTAATCAACCTTGACTAGACGTTTCCTCCTCGCGTACTCTGGCCAAGTAGTCAAGCTTGACTAGCTCAACCAATCCGTTCGCAACACCGAGAGAAGGAATCGAGCCCATGGGAAAGCTCGCGATCGAGACGAGAGGGTTGAAGAAGAGCTTCGGCAAGACCCACGCGGTCGCCGGTGTCGACCTGGCGGTGAGCGCCGGGGGCGTGTACGGCGTGCTCGGTCCGAACGGGGCGGGCAAGACCACCGCGATCCGCATGCTGGCCACGCTCCTGCGCCCCGACGCCGGAGAGGCGCAAGTGCTCGGCTACGACGTCGTGCGTGACGCCCGGGCGGTGCGGAGCAGGGTGGGCCTCACCGGGCAGTTCGCGTCGGTCGACGAGGACCTCACCGGGGTGGAGAACCTGTTGCTGCTCGCCAGGCTGCTCGGCTACTCACGCCGCCGAGGCAGGGAGCGGGCGGCCGACCTGCTCGACGCGTTCGGTCTTGCCGAGGCGGCCGACCGGCAGGTGAAGAAGTACTCCGGCGGGATGCGCCGGCGCATCGACATCGCGGCGAGCCTGGTCGTCACCCCCGAACTGATCTTCCTCGACGAGCCCACGACCGGGCTCGACCCGCGCAGCAGGAACCAGGTGTGGGAGATCGTCAGGGGCATGGTCGCCGAGGGCGCCACCGTGTTGCTGACCACGCAGTACCTCGACGAGGCCGACCAGCTGGCCGACCGGATAGCGGTGATCGACCACGGGAAGGTGGTCGCCGAGGGCTCGAGCGGTCAGCTCAAGGCATCGGTCGGCGCCGGCTCGCTGCACGTACGGCTACGTGCGCCCGAGCAGCGGGCCGAGGCAGAGCGGGTCCTCGCCGGCGTCCTCGAGGTGCCGGTCGAGCCGTCCGCCGACCCGGCCGCGCTGTCCGCGCGGATCTCCGACCCCGAGCGGGTCGCCCGTTCCCTCGCCGAGCTGTCCCGCAGCGGCATCGACGTCACCGAGTTCGCGCTCGGTCAGCCGAGCCTGGACGAGGTGTTCCTCGCCCTGACCGGACACGCCGCCGAGGAGACACCCGAGGAGGATGCCGCATGAATGCCATGTCCGCGGAGCAGGCGTCGGCGCCGGTCGCCGAGGACGCGCTGCGCAGTGTGCTGTTGGTCGGTGAGCGGCCGTCTCGCCCCGGTCCGGTGCTCACCTCGTTGACATTCGGCTGGCGGGCGCTGCTGAAGATCAAACACGTGCCCGAGCAGCTCGTCGACGTGACCATGTTCCCGATCATGTTCACGCTGATGTTCACCTACCTGTTCGGCGGCGCGCTCGCCGGGTCGACGCAGGAATACCTGCAGTTCCTGCTGCCCGGCATCCTGGTGCAGGCGAACGTCATGATCACCATGAACACCGGCATAACGCTGAACACCGACATCCAGAAGGGGGTGTTCGACAGGTTCAGGTCACTTCCGGTGTGGCGACCGTCGCCGCTGGTCGGCGCCCTGCTCGGCGATGTGATGCGCTACTCGATCGGGTCGGCGATCGTGATCACGCTCGGACTGGTCCTAGGGTTCCGGCCGGAGGGTGGCGCCGTCGGCGTGGTGCTCTCGGTGGTGCTGCTGCTGGTGTTCTCGTTCTGCCTGTCGTGGCTGTGGACGATGCTCAGCCTGATCCTGCGCACGCCGAACTCGGTGGCGGGGGTCAGCATGATGGTGATGTTCCCGCTGACGTTCGTGAGCAACATCTTCGTGGACCCGAAGACGATGCCCGGGTGGATGCAGGCGGTCATCGAGGTCAACCCGATCACCCACCTGGCGACCGTGGTACGCGGCCTGATGCACGGCTCGGTGCCCGCCGGGGAAATCGGCTGGGTGCTCGTCTCGTCCGTACTTCTCGTCGCGGTCTTCGGTCCCATCACCATGGTCCTCTACCGCAACAAGAAGTAGATGCCGCTACCGCGAGCACTTGGTCGACATCAACTCCGACAACCCGGCCTACTCGGCCAACGCCATCACCGGTACCAGGCCCGGACACGACAAGGAGAGCCGAATGAGCACCATCCCCAAGAACAACTCGGAAACCGTTGCGCACACGCCCGGGCGGGCGAGCAGCATCGGGGTCTGGATTCTGCAAGTCGTGCTGGCGGCGATAATCGCCGGCGGCGGAATCTCGAAGCTCGCCGGCGACCCGGTCATGGTGGACATGTTCGCCGACATCGGGGCTGGCCAGTGGCTCCGGTACCTGGTCGGAGCGCTGGAGGTCGCGGGAGGGGTTGGACTTCTGATCCCGGCTCTGGCGGGCCTGGCCAGTCTCGGGTTGGCGGCATTGCTGACCGGTGCTGTCATCACCGATCAGTTCGTGCTCGAGCAGAGCCCTTGGCTGCCGCTCGCCTTTCTCGTCGTGGCGGCCGTGATCGCAAGGGCGCGGTGGTCGCGCACCGAGGCCGTCGTCGGCACGCTGCTCAGGCGCTGAGACAAACCTCTCGAACGGAGATGTGAGATGAACGAGATGGCCTTTCGCGTGACATCAAACGATGGCACCGCCATCGCCTACGACCGGAAGGGAAGCGGCCCGGCTGTCGTCCTGGTAGGCGGCGGACTGGACGACGGAGCCGAGAACGCTCCCTTGGTACCTGCTCTCGCCGAGCACTTCACGGTTTACAACTATGCCCGTCGGGGACGCGGCGCGAGCGGCTTCACCGAGCCCTACGCCGTGGAAAGGGAGATCGAGGACCTGGATGCGTTGATCGCGGAGGCGGGCGGCTCGGCACACCTGTTCGGGGCGTCCTCTGGTGGCGCGCTGGCGCTGGAAGCCGCCGCGGCCGGGTCAGCCATCGACACGATCGCCGTGTGGGAGGTGCCCTATGTGGTCGGGGACGACATACGCCCGCGATTCGAGGAGTACATCGCGGACACCCGACGCGCCTTCGACGCCGGGCGAGACGAGGAGGTTCTCGAACTGTTCATGCGCGTGACCGGCGCCTCCGACGACAACATCGCGGCCAGGAAAGCGGCAGGCAAGCAGACGGCGCATTGGGCGGATTCGGTCGCCCTCGCGCCCACGCTGGTCCACGACAGCGTCTTCCTCAACCGCTACCAATTGCCGGCCGATCGACTGGCAACGGTCACCCAACCGGTCCTGGTCACCACCGGAGGACCGATCACGGTCCCCTACATGGCAGGCCTGCCCTCGGACTTCTTCGACCGCGCGGCCGACGAGCTCGCAGACCTACTACCCCACGCTCAACGGGAGACCCTCGAGGGGCCGGATCACGTCGTCGACCCACAGACCGTCGGCCCGCTGTTGCTACGGTTCTTCAGCAGCGAACGCTGAGGGGCCCGCGAGGTGCTGCGGGAAGACCGATTAGGCACCGCGCAAGCAGATCTTCGTCGCGCCAGGGACACGGGGCGGACAGGTAGTGTCGAGGTTGATGTCGTCGGCGGCATCACAGGCCTGATCCTGGGCGTGCTCGTCACCACGCAAGGCTGGGCCGTCGTACTGACCTGGGCCTCAGTGGGACTCGACCTGGCCTACTCGCTGCTCATCGGCTTCGTCGTCGGTCGTACCCCGCACTCCGGGCCGACTCAGTACCGCCCACCGAAGCCCTGCGCAGCACATGACCAGGCACCTCGGTAGGGCCAGTGATTCCGGGCTGTGGTCGCATGCGGTCACCGTTCCCGGGCGGTGGCCCGGTGCCGAAAGTCGTGCCCACGGCGTGCTCACGTCAGAAGTGCCACCGATGACGCAGCCGCGTTCCCGGGTCGACCTGTACGCGGCGATCCGACGGGATGCCCGATCTGGGATGTCCAACCGCGCGCTGCAGCGCAAGCACGGCGTCGGCTTCCGAACCGTGACAGCGGCGCTGGAATCTGCATGGCCGAAGGAGAGAAAGCAACCGCCCAAACGCGACTCACGACTTGACGCGTACCGAGTGGTGATCGACGACTGGCTGCGCTCGGACCTCGACGCGCCGCGGAAGCAGCGACACACGGCGAAGCGGATCTTCGATCGACTGCTTGACGAACATGACGGGGCCGGGGTGGTGTCGTACTGGATGGTCCGCGAGTACGTCGCCACCCGACGCCGTGAGATTCGCGTCGAGGTCGGACGGGAACCTGCCAACGCGTTCATCCCGCAAGAGCACCTCCCGGGCCGCGAGGCCGAGGTTGACTTCGGCGACGTCGCCATCCGCCTGCGCGGCGAGCTCGTAACCTGCGCGCTGTTCAGCCTTCGGCTCTCCTACTCGGGCAAGGCCGTGCACAGGGTCAGTGCCTCGGCTGGGCAGGAAGCCTTCTTCGAGGGTCACGTCCACGCCTTCAACGTGCTCGGCGGGGTGCCGACCGGGAAGATCCGCTACGACAACCTCAAGGCCGCCGTCGCGAGCGTGATCGGGTTCTCCCGCCAGCGGGTCGAGGCCGACAGGTGGACCGCCGTCCGTTCCCACTACGGCATCGAAGCCTTCTATTGCCAGCCCGGAATCCAAGGTGCGCACGAGAAGGGCGGCGTCGAGGGGCAGATCGGCTGGTTCCGACGCAACCACCTCGTCCCCATCCCCGAGGTCGACTCCCTCGCCGAGCTCAACGCTATGGTCGACGCCTGGGACGAAGCCGACGATGCCCGGCGGATCGGGTCCCGCGCCCGCACGGTCGGGGAACACTTCGCCACCGAGCAGCCACTCCTCGCGCCCCTTCTGCTGATCGCACTCGGCACCGAGGCCGCCATGGCCGGCTACCGGGTCAAGTACACCCTGGCGACCCAGCTTGCCAACGAGCTCGTCGAGGCCGCCGACGAGATGACGCTGGCGAAGACCATCGCCCGCTACGGCCGCGTCGACCTGCTGTGCATCGACGAACTCGGCTACATGCAACTCGACCGCCGCGGCGCGGAACTCCTCTTCCAGGTCCTCGCCGAGCGTGAGGAGAAGGCCTCGGTCGCGATCGCGTCCAATGAGTCCTTCGGCGGCTGGACCAAGACCTTCACCGACCCCCGGCTATGCGCAGCCATCGTCGACCGACTCACCTTCGGCGGCACCATCCTCGAGACTGGCACCGACTCCTACCGTCTGGCCCAAGCCACAAAGCAGCGGACAACCTGACACCCGTCGGGCGCGGAAGCGGTGTCGACGCAAACCAACATCCGCGGCACCGACACGTGCCCGGCGGTGTCAGAACTCGCCAACAAGCGGTGTCGGACGAAACCTCCGCAGCCAGACAGCCCAAGTGGTGATCGCCGGGCACGCCTTCCTGCAGAATCTGCGACGCGGCCACTACGAACTCAGAACCGATTCCGGTCCCGCACTTACGGATCGCTGCGGCGTTCACCGAATTCGCTCAGGCGATCTGACGCCTGCCCCGTCGGAGGTTCAGCGCCTCCACTGATCTCACAACGCAACAATGCCCACCTGCACGGGTCGAGGTCGCCCTTGTCGACCGCGCGGGCGATGGCGACCCGGTCCGTACGCCCATGACCATGCCGCGCAGGGGCTGACCGCGGACCGCCGTGATCGGCGTCTCCCACGGCAGGACCAGCTGGAGCGGCGGGGCGACGTGCCGGCCGGCCGCCACGCGAGTCGGACCGCTCACCACGCTCTGACCCGCAGGCGGACCGCCGGGCGGGTCAGGACGCCCGGTGCCAAGGCCTGCCGAACGGGACGCCGTTGTTAGCGCTGAACGATTCGCGCAGCAGGGTGCCGGGCCGGAAGTGGCGGTACGCGGCGTCACCGAGGTTCAGCCGCAGCGCAGCCCGTTGCAAGGCTTCGGCGGAGGCCACGTCGTCCCACCGGCCCGTGCTGACCCGGTGTTCCAGAGCCTGCACCGCGGCCACGAGCTCGGCCGGTGTAAACGAGCAGTGCCCCTGCCGGGCGACGTAGGCCTGCCGTAGCAGCGTGGAGCGGCCGCTGCGGCGCACGGCGTTGCGGTACGCGTTCTCCTGCTGCACCGGCACGAGTTGGTCGGCCGTGGTGTGGACAGTGAGTACCGGCATCTGGAGGCGGCCGAAGGGCACGGAGGTGGCGAACAGGCGGCCCACTGCGGCGGGGTCGGCGGTGACAGCCGCGCGGCGGCTCAGATGATCCAGGTCGGCGTTCAGGTCGAGACCGGCCTTGCGGTACAACGCGCGTACCGTCTCCCGGTCGGCGGACCGGGCCAGCAGCCGCCGATAGTCGACACCCTTGTTCCAGGACGGTTGGCCACCCACGGCGGTCTCGATGTCGAAGCGTGCCGGGGTGGTGAACTGCAGGCTCTCCCGCAGCCACTCGTACTGGCCGGCCTGGATGGCGTCGTGGTCGCCGCGTGCCGGTGGCGCCTGGCCCGGCCGCCAGGCCGGGGCGTGGTGGAGTGCCGCCGCCAGCGCCACCCGGGCCCGTCCAGCCGGGGAGGTCTGCCCTTGGGTGACGGCGGTGACCAGCGCGGAGGTGGTGGCGAAGGCCTCGTCGACGGTTCGGTACCCGGCCAGCTTGATGCTCTGCCCAGGGGCCAGCAGCCGGGCGATGGCGAACTCGGCGTCGAGCTGGTAATTGCCGAGCGCAGTTCCGCCCGCCACGATGCCGCAGGTCGCCAGGGCACCCTGGATCCTGCCGCGGGACGTTTCGGCCAGTTTCGCGGTGACCAAACCGCCCATGGACGTGCCGACTGCGAGGACCCGGTGTGGCTGGCGGCCGATGGCCGTGATCGTCGCTGCCAGCGTGTCGAGCTGGTCGCGGGGGGCGGTGTTCAGCGCCCAGCCGGCCGCCGCATACGACGATCCGGTCAGCCCGTATCCCGCCGCCAGGAGCGCGGCGCCTGTTCGTGGGTCGGGCGCGGTCGCCGGCAGGTTAGGAACGCCGGCGAAGGTGGGCAGGTAACCGTGGCTGTACAGCAGCAGGGTGCCGTTCCAGTCGGCGGGGATCTCGGCCGTCCAGGTGGTGCCATTCGGCAGGGACCCGGAGTACGAGGTGACGGCAGCCGCCTCCGCGGAGGCCCGCGGCGACGCGCCGAAGACGGCCACCGCCGCGGCGAAGATCAATAACGTTGCCCGGATTAGCTTCCCGCCCCGGGGCCGGCTTCCCGCCACGCGTCGCATTCAGCCCTCCCGAGGTCGTCCTCGCGGGCGATGCCGAAACCGCGTCTTCCGCACCCGGCCGCGCCCCTGCGGCTACGAGGCGACGTTAGACGAAATCCTGACGACTATCAATATTTTGTCGAACGACGGTTACCCCCTCCCGTCGGCTCGGCCCGAACGCTTGGGACGCGGGCATGCCGACTTTGCGACGCTCGCAGGTTGACCAGGCTCAATGGGCACCGCCCGGGCCGGGATGGTCGCTCAAATCTGGGCCGACTGCGACCCGCTCCACGTCCTGATCGCGGGCGCCCGGATCAAGACCGTGCACTGCCACCTAACCGTCACCGATCTAGCCGCGCTGGTTGCGCAGGGCGCCGTCGCGGCCGGGCCGTCACCGCAGAGGTCCCCCAAGCCCAGCCACCGAGCCAGCAGGCAGTCCACTTGGTGAGATGGCGAGAGACCGTTCCGAAACACAGAAGAGGTCTCCAGCTGCTCTCAATCTGCTCC
>NZ_JBFAZH010000178.1:0-9546 GCF_040681735.1 Actinoplanes sp. NPDC051633
CAAGGGCTCCGGCGGGGGTGACGAGGGCGGCGTCGAGGACGGCGTGCACACCGTGGTGCGGGTCCGCGAGCCGCGCCGCAGCGACGAGGTGCAGGGCGTCTCCGGCTCGACCCGGCTCGAGGCCAAGCGTCAGCGCCGCCGCGACGGCCGCGAGCAGCGCCGCACCCGCCCGCCGATCCTGAGCGAGTCGGAGTTCCTGGCCCGCCGCGAGGCGGTCGACCGGGTGATGGTGGTGCGGCAGAAGCCGGACCGCACCCAGATCGCCGTGCTCGAGGACGGTGTCCTGGTCGAGCACTACGTGTCGCGGTCCACCTCCGGGACGATGGTCGGCAACGTCTACCTCGGCAAGGTGCAGAACGTGCTGCCCAGCATGGAGGCGGCGTTCGTGGACGTCGGCCGGGGGCGCAACGCCGTGCTCTACGCCGGCGAGGTCAACTGGGACGCCACCGGGCTGGAGGGCCGGGCCCGCTCGATCGAGCAGGCGCTGCGCTCCGGCGACTCGGTGCTGGTGCAGGTCACCAAGGACCCGATCGGGCACAAGGGCGCCCGGCTGTCGAGCCACATCGCGCTCTCCGGCCGGCACCTGGTCTACGTGCCCAACGGCAACGCCTCCGGGATCAGCCGCAAGCTGCCGGACACCGAGCGCAAGCGGCTGCGGGACGTGCTGAAGAAGATGGTGCCGGACGGCGCCGGGGTGATCGTGCGGACCGCCGCCGAGGGCGCCAGCGAGGACGAGCTGGCCCGCGACGTGAAGCGGCTGCAGGCGCAGTGGGAGGACATCCAGGCGAGGGCCGCGGGCGGGCACGCCCCGGTCGCCCTCTCCGAGGAGCCCGACCTGGTCATCCGGGTGGTCCGCGACCTGTTCAACGAGGACTTCAACGAGCTCGTCGTGCAGGGCGACCAGGCGTACGGCGAGATCGAGAACTACCTGAACAGCGTCTCGCCCGACCTCGTCGAGCGGCTGCACCGGCACACCGGCGGCGCGGACGTCTTCGCCGACAAGCGCATCGACGAGCAGATTCTCAAGGGCCTCGACCGCAAGGTCTTCCTGCCCTCGGGTGGCCACCTGGTGATCGACCGCACCGAGGCGATGACCGTGGTGGACGTCAACACCGGTAAGTACACCGGCGCCGGCGGCAATCTCGAGGAGACGGTCACCCGCAACAACCTCGAGGCGGCCGAGGAGATCGTGCGTCAGCTCCGGCTGCGCGACCTCGGCGGCATCGTGGTGATCGACTTCATCGACATGGTGCTGGAGAGCAACCGCGAGCTGGTGCTGCGCCGGCTCACCGAGTGCCTGGGCCGTGACCGGACCAAGCACCAGGTCACCGAGATCACCTCGCTGGGCCTGGTGCAGATGACCCGTAAGCGGATCGGCGCGGGCCTGCTCGAGGCGTTCAGCGAGACCTGCGACCACTGCAAGGGCCGCGGCCTGGTGATCCACACCGAGCCGGTGCCGGAGAAGCGGTCGTCCGGCGCGGTCAACCAGGTCAAGGCGGTCGCGGCGGCCACCACCAAGGAGGCGCCGGCGAGGTCGCGGCGCCGCCGGGGCAGCGAGCCGGCGGTCGACGTGGTCGAGGAGGCCCCGGCCGTGGAGGAGATCGCGGCCACCGAGGCCGAGCAGACCCAGCCCGCCGAGCCCGTCGAGATGGTCGCCGACGTTCCGCCGCCGGTGCAGGGCTCGGGCATCGTCTCGGTGACGCCCGCGCTCACCACGGCCGACAGCGACGACGACTACGACATGAGCGGCTACGACCTGTCCCGCTATGAGTCGAACGGCTCGGGCCCGCTGGCCGGCGCCGACGACCCGGACGCGGGCGAGGACGAGGAGGCCGCCGGTCGCCGGCGGTCCCGTCGCGGCGGGGCCCGGCGGCGGACCCGGCCGTGAGAACCGGCGGAAGAATCGGTTAGGAAACTTAACAGCGGCATCGACATCGGTTACTCTTCGGGGCGCCCACCCGACGCCCCGAGGAGTTCCCCGATGCGACGACTGTTTGTCGTGCTGTTCCTGCTGGCCGCGACCGGCTGGTCGGCCGGTTGCTCGACCGACAGGACGGGGTCGTCGGCCGCCACGCCGGAGCCGGCCGCCACTCCGTCCGCAGCGGCCGCGAGCGTCGCTCCGGGCGCGTCGGCGAAGCCCGGCGCGGCCGCCGGCGCGGCGCCGAAAGACGCGATCTGCGAGCAGGCGACGCGGGTGAGCACCCAGTTCGCGAAGACCTTCGCCGACGACATCAAGGCGCTCGTCGACGCCTCGTCGAAGGCCGATCCGGCCGCCGCCGACCAGGTCAAGAAGAAGACCGCGCGGGACGTGGAGAATTACGCCTTCGCGCTGCGGGACATGGCCGGGCACACCGAGGACCCGAAGGTCAGCAAGGCGCTCGGCGAGATGAGCAAGCAGGTCGGCGCGCTCAAGGGCGACGTGCGGGAGCTGGACGAGGAGAAGCTGGCCGCGATCGGCGGCGGGCTCGACAAGGCGTGCGGCACGGACTGAGCCGAGAGGTCGGCCCAGCAGCGGCCCCGGAGGGGCCCGGGTTCTCCGCCCTTGCCGGAGGCTCAGCGGCCGGTAGCAGCACAGCCCGGGGGCCGATTGGGATCCCCGGCGTCGATGAAGTAAGCTTGCCAACGGCGCTTTTCCAGGCGCCCGCTCCCCAGTGCTCTCCCCAGAGCCGGGGGTCCCCGAGATGTATCCGCCAGCAGCGCGACACTGGGCTGCGTAAGTGTCAGGGAGTCCGCGTCTCATGTACGCGATCGTCAAGACCGGCGGCAAGCAGTACAAGGTTGCCGAGGGCGACGTGATCGAGGTCGAGAAGCTCACGGGTGTTCCCGGCGACTCGCTGACTCTCGCCGCGGTCCTCCTCGTCGACGGTGACAACCTGGTGACCGACGCTGCCAAGCTTGCCAAGGTGACGGTGTCCGGCGAGATCGCCGAGCACACCAAGGGCCCGAAGATCCGGATCCACAAGTTCAAGAACAAGACCGGCTACCACAAGCGCCAGGGGCACCGTCAGCCGCTGACCCGCGTCAAGGTGACCGGCATCTCCAGCGGGAAGTAGGGCGCAGTCATGGCTCATAAAAAGGGTGCTTCCAGCTCGCGGAACGGCCGTGACTCCGCCGCCCAGCGGCTCGGCGTCAAGCGGTTCGGCGGTCAGCTGGTCAACGCCGGTGAGATCCTCATCCGGCAGCGCGGCACGAAGTTCCACCCGGGCGAGCTCGTCGGCCGCGGCGGGGACGACACGCTCTTCGCGCTGGCCACGGGCAACGTGCAGTTCGGCACCAAGCGCGGCCGCAAGACGGTCAGCATCGTGCCGTCTGAGCAGTAATAAACGCCGTTTCGAGCAAGCTTTTAGCAGCGGGCCGCGGACCTGATGGGGTCCCGCGGCCCGCTGTTTTTCGGAGGACAAAGTGACCACGTTCGTCGACCGGGTCGTGCTGCACCTGCAGGCGGGTGACGGCGGGCACGGCTGTGTCTCGGTGCGCCGCGAGAAGTTCAAGCCGCTGGGCGGCCCGGACGGCGGAAACGGCGGGCACGGCGGCGGCATCACGCTGGTCGTCGACCCGCAGCAGCACACCCTGCTCGACTTCCACTTCCGCCCGCACATCAAGGCCTCCAACGGCACCGGCGGCGCGGGCGCCAACCGGGACGGCGCGAACGGCGCCGACCTGGTGCTCAAGGTGCCCGACGGGACCGTGGTGCAGACCGCCGACGGCGAGGTGCTGGCCGACCTGATCGGCGCCGGAGCCTCGTTCGAGGTGGCTCGCGGGGGCCGGGGCGGGCGCGGCAACGCCTCGCTGGCCAACACGCGGCGCAAGGTGCCCGGGTTCGCCGAGCTGGGCGAGCCGGGCGACCAGCTCGACGTGGTCCTCGAGCTCAAGAGCGTGGCCGAGGTGGGCCTGGTCGGCTTCCCATCGGCCGGCAAGTCGTCGCTGATCTCGGTGATCTCGGCGGCCAAGCCGAAGATCGCCGACTACCCGTTCACCACGCTGGTGCCCAACCTGGGCGTGGTGCAGGCCGGTGAGCAGATCTTCACGGTCGCCGACGTGCCCGGCCTGATCCCGGGCGCGGCCACCGGCAAGGGGCTGGGCATGCAGTTCCTGCGGCACATCGAGCGCACCTCGGTGCTGGTCCACGTGCTGGACGCGGCGGCGCCGGAGATCGAGCGCGACCCGCTGGCCGACCTGGACGCGATCGAGGCGGAGCTCAACGCGTACGGGGGGCTCGAGGAGCGACCCAGGATGGTCGTCCTCAACAAGATCGACATCCCGGACGGGCGGGACCTGGCCGAGATGGTGAAGCCCGACCTGGAGGCGCGTGGGTACCGGGTGTTCATGGTCAGCGCGGTCACCCGGGAGGGGCTCAAGGAGTTCACGTACGCCCTGGCCGAGGCCGTCGCCGCGCATCGCCTGGCCACTCCGCCCGCCGAGCCCACCCGCGCGATCGTGCGTCCCCGCGCGGTCGACGAGAAGGGCTTCACGATCGAGCAGGACGCCGACGGCGTGTACGTGATCCGCGGAATCCAGGTCGAGCGCTGGATCAAGCAGACGAACTTCGACAACGACGAGGCCATCGGCTATCTGGCCGACCGCCTCGAGCGTCTCGGTGTCGAGGCGGCCCTGGCCAAGAAGGGCGCGCAGGCCGGCGACCCGGTCCGGATCGGCACCCAGGAGTTCGACTGGCAGCCGACCGCGGGCGAGTATGTCGCCGGGCCGCGCGGCTCGGACGTCCGGCTGGAGGAGCCGTCCGCCCGGACCAGCGCGGCCCAGCGCCTGGCCGCCCGCAGGGCGCGCCGGGCCCCGGCGCCGGCCCCGGTACTGATCCACGACGGCGAGGAGTCAGCCGAGGTCGAGTAGGCCGATCGCGCGCCTCGCACGGCGTACCGTGCCGGCGGCGGTCGGCCGCACCCGGTCGCGGCCCTGCGCCAGCACCGACGTGACATAGCCGCGATCCTTCGAGAACTCGCCGTAGCGAGCCCGGACCGGGGCGAGCACCGCCTCCACCGCGTCGGTCACGGACCGTTTCAGATCGCCGTAGGACGTGAACGGCCCGACCGGCTGCCCCAGGGCCGCGAGGATGCCCAGCAGGTTGGTCACGCCCGGCTGCCGGGCTGGGTCGTGCCGGACGATCCCGACCGTGTCGGTCACGGCTCGTGCGATGGTCCGCCGGACCTTCTCCGGCGAATCCAGCAGCCCGATGCGGCCCGCGTCGCTCGATGCGCTCTTGCTCATCTTCGCGGCCGGGTCGGCCATGTTCATCACCCGCGCCGCGGAGTCGGGGAGCACGCCCTCGGGCACCGTGAACGTGTCGCCGTAACGCCGGTTGAACCGCAGCGCGATCGTCCGGGCCAGCTCGAGATGCTGGCTCTGATCGTCACCGACCGGCACCTGGTCGATGTCGTAGAGCAGGATGTCCGCGGCCATCAGCACCGGATAGGTGAGCAGGCTGAGGCGCACCGGCCCGCCGCCTGCCGCGGAGGGGCGTTGATTCTCCGCCCTTGCCGAAGGCTCAGCGGCCGGTAGCAGCCCAGCCCTTGCCGAAGGCTCAGCGGCCGGTAGCAGCCCAGCCTTCTCCTTGAACTGGATCATCCGGGCCGCCTCGCCGTACCCGGTCGCGCACTCCAGCAGGTAGTGCAGGGAGGTGTGCTCGGGGATGGAGGACTGCAGGAACAGCGCGGTGCGATCGGGGTCGACGCCGACGGCGAGCAGCATCGTGGCCACCTCCAGGCTCTGTTCGCGTACCCGTCGGGGGTCGTGCTCGAGGGTGAGCGCGTGCAGGTCCGAGATGAAGGCGAAGGAGTCCGCGGCGCCTTGCGCCGCGATGAGCGGGCGCATGGCGCCCAGCAGGTTGCCGAGGTGCAGGTGTCCGCTCGGAGTGAATCCGGTGAGGCGTCGGGTCAGGGTCGGTGTGATGGTCACGGTCGCGTCCTTTCGATGGGTACGAGCGACCACTTCCCGCAGACACCGGCTTGCCGTGACACAGCGAAACGGCCGCCTGCGTGGAGGCGGCCGCGAACGTCGGTTTCGCGTGTGGGGATGGGCCGCCCTAGGGCAGCCACCAAGCAAAATCACACACGCGCATGGGCCAAATGATACGCCCATCCGCAGAGCCGGCGACGGTGACAGGAAACTCACCGTGGCCACGCGCGCCCCGTGCGACCCGGTGTCCCGGAGCGGCATGATGGTCCGCATGCCGAGCCTGACCCGCGTTGAGGCCATCGATCGGGCCGCGACGATCGACGTCGAGTCGTACGAGATCGACCTCGATCTGACCGATCCCGACGGCTCGTTCCGTTCGCGTGCCGTGATCCGGTTCTCGGCCGTCGAGGGCGGGGCCACCTTCGCCGACGTGCAGCCCGCCGAGCTGATCTCGGCGACGCTGAACGGCGCACCGCTCGACCCCGGCACCCTGCGCGATCACCGGCTGCCGTTGACCGGGCTGGCCGCGGCAAACGAACTGGTCGTCGAGGCGCAGATGGCGTATTCGAACGACGGCGAGGCCCTGCACCGTTACGTCGACCCGGAGGACCAGCGGGTCTACCTGGCCGCGACGCTGTTCCTGGACGGCGCCCGCCGCGTCTTCGCCTGCTTCGACCAGCCCGACCTCAAGGCCCCGGTCACGCTGAGCGTCACCGCCCCGCCCGACTGGATCGTCGCGGCCAACGCGCCCCTCGCCCAACCAGCCCACAACGGCCGCTTTGTCTTCGCGCCCACCGTCCCGCTGGCCACCTACTTTATGTCGCTGATCGCGGGGCCGTACCACGTGCGCACCGACGAGCACGACGGCCTGCCGCTCGCGCTGTACGCCCGGCAGGGCCTGGCGCAGTATCTGGACGCCGAGGCGGACGAGCTCTTCGAGGTCACCAAGCAGTGCCTCGACCGGTATGCGGAGCTGTTCGAGATCAGCTACCCGTTCGGCCACTACGGGCAGGCGTTCGTGCCCGAGTTCAACGCCGGCGCGATGGAGAATCCGGGCTTGGTGACCTTCCGCGAGGAGTTCGTCTTCCGCGCCGCGGTCACCGACAGCGAGCGCGAGCTGCGGGCGATGGTCATCGCTCACGAGATGGCGCACATGTGGTTCGGCGACCTGGTCACCATGAAGTGGTGGGACGACCTGTGGCTCAACGAGTCGTTCGCCGAATACATGGGCTCGCGCGTGGCCGGCGAGGCGACCCGCTTCACCGGCACCTGGACCAGCTTCGCGGTGGGCCGCAAGGCGTGGGGCATGCGCGCGGACCAGCGCCCGTCGACCCATCCGGTGGCGCCGGTCGAGGTCGCCGACACCGAGCTCGCGCTGCTCAACTTCGACGGGATCTCGTACGCGAAGGGCGCCTCGACCCTCAAGCAGCTCGTTGCGTGGCTCGGTGACGACACCTTCTTCGCCGGCGTCAACGACCACTTCGCGGCCCACCGGTACGGCAACGCGACGCTGGCCGACCTGCTCGGCGCGCTGAGCAAGGCCAGCGGCCGCGACCTGTCCGCGTGGGCCGAGGCGTGGCTGCGGCGGGCCCAGGTGAACACCCTGCGGGCCGAGGTGAGCAGAGCCGCCGACGGGACGTACGAGTCGGTCGCCATCGTGCAGACGGCTCCGGAGGACCACCCGACACTGCGGCCGCACCGGCTGGCGCTCGGGCTCTACGACCGCGGGCCGGGCGGCGGGGTGGTCCGGCGGGACCGGATCGAGCTGGACCTCGAGGCGGGGTCCTCGCGGACGACTGTCCCGGAGCTCGTCGGTGCGGCGGCGGCGGACCTGCTGCTGGTCAACGACGGTGACCTCACGTACGCGAAGATCCGGCTCGACGAGGGGTCGCTGGCGAACGTACCGATGATGTTGCCCCTGATCGACGACTCGCTGACCCGGGCGGTCATCTGGGCGGCGGTGCTCGACGCGGTCACCGACGGCGAGCGGCCGGTGTCCGAGCTGGTCACCCTCGTGCTGGCCGCGCTGCCGATGGAGACCGAGGTGGTGATCGCCGAGGACGTCCTGGCGGCGACCCGGCGGCTGGTCGACCGGTACTCGACGCCGGAGACCCGGCCGGCCGCGCTCGAGATGATCGCGCAGGCCTGCGACCGGCTGCTCGCCGCCGCGGAGGCCGGCGGGTCGCGGCAGCTGGCCGCCGCTCGCGGGCTGATCTCCGCCTCGGTAGACACCACGCGGCTGCGCGGCTGGCTGGCCGGCGAGGGCGTGCCCGAGGGGCTGGCGATGGACGCCGAGCTGCGTTGGCTGGTCCTGTACCGCCTGGTGGTGCTGGGCGCGGCCACCGCGGAGGAGATCGACGCGGAGTACGAGCGGGACCGCACCGCGTCCGGTGAGCAGTTCGCCGCGCGCTGCCGGGCCGCGCTGCCCGACCCCGGGGCCAAGGCCCGCGCCTGGCACACCATCGTCGCCGACGCGGACACCTCGGCGCGGCTCGCCGACGCCGTCGCGGTTGGCTTCTGGCAGCCCGAGCAGAGCGCGCTGACCAGGGAATACGTGGCCCGCTACTTCGCCGACATGCCGGGCATGATGCAGATCCGCAGCGGCGGCGGGGCGGAGAAGATCGCGATCACCGCGTACCCCCGATATGCCGTTGATCCACACACCCGTGAGCTGGCCGCCGAGCTGCTGGGACAGCCCGATCTCAACTCGACGCTGCAGCGGGTGGTGGTGGACGGGGACGACGACGTGCGGCAGGCGCTGGACGCGCGAAGCTGATCTTATTTCGCCCTTTCCGCCCGGTTTCTTCCCGTAAAGTGAGATCACGGGGGGTGAAGCGTGGAATGGTCTGAAGCGCTGTCCAGCGGCCTGTTGCAGGCCGCTCCGGACGCGATCCTGGTCATGGACGACGGACGGATCGTGCTGGTCAACGACCGTGCGGAAGAGCTGTTCGGCTGGTCCCGTGCGGACCTGGTCGGCAAGGGCGCGCAGATGCTGATCACCGCGGAGTCGCTCGCGGACCTGCCGCACCTGCTGAAGCGCCGCAGCGCCGAGCCGGCGCCCGGCTCGATGGGCACGGTCGCGGTCACCGCCCGCCGGAAGGACGGCAGCGAGCTGCCGGTCGAGGCGTCGCTCGCCGCCGTGGACACCCCGCAGGGCCGCGTGGTGGTCGCCCTGATCCGCGACTGCACCGAGCGGGCGAAGGCGGACGCCGAGAAGGCCCGGCTCCGGCTGGAGGCGCAGACCCACCGCAACCACCGCCTGGAGAGCCTGGGCCAGCTGGCCGGGGGCATCGCGCACGACTTCAACAACATGCTCGGCGTGATCGTCAACTACGCGCACTTCGTCATCGAGGAAGCGTCCGCGGACAAGCCCGACCTGGCGACGATCGTCACCGACGCGCAGCAGGTGATCAAGGCGGGGGAGCGCGGCACCGCGCTCACCCATCAGCTGCTCGCCTTCGCCCGGCGCGAGGTGGTCCGTCCGCAGGTGCTGGACTTCAACTCGGTGATCGTCGGGTTCGAGGAGATGCTGCGTACGTCGGTCGGCAGCCGGATCACCCTCGAGCTGCGGCTGGCCTGACGTTGAGCCTCGGAACCCTTAACAATCCCAAAACTTGTCGAATGGTCGGCTTAATA
>NZ_JBFAZH010000179.1:0-9527 GCF_040681735.1 Actinoplanes sp. NPDC051633
GGGACTCGCTTCTCGTGCAGGTCTTGACAGACGGCCAACCGGAAACCGAGCAGCTCGAACGGCATGTCGTGCACCATCTCCTGGACACGCGCATCGAGTTCAGAGATCGCAGAGCCACCAGCCGAGACGTTTTCTTGAAGTCGCAGTTCTGGACCTTAGCTGGCGCACTTGCAGGCGTCATTTCTTTGGTCATTGCAATCATGACCGTTATCTTTTCATCATCCAGTGAAATTTCGATTTCCCTGTCGCCCGACAGCGGCCCGGCCGGTACTCAAGCCGTGCTGTCAGGCGAAGGGGCAGAGCGGTTCTCAGTGGTCGTGGTAAGGGTGTCAGCCGCGTCGGTTGCCGAAGTGCCCGCATCGCCTGCGCCTTCCTCTTCTACCATTCCTACAAAGTCTAATTCTTCATCTCCGCCGCCATCGTCGACAAGCGCTGGAACAACCTACAACCCGTCGATCGTTGAAATTGGTCGAACTCAAGCAGACCAGGAAGGCAAGTTCCAGGCGGCCATCACAATCCCCGGCGAGGCCGAAAAGGGAGCCCTGCGTATCGACGTCTCTATTCAGGAAAGTGGCTCTACGAGCTTTGAGTACTTGACCTTTCTCGTTCGCTAACCAGGAGAGGTTGTCTGCATCTATTGCCGCGGTCGAACGAGGGGCGGCCTCAGTGCCGGCGATGCGTACTGATCTGCCGCCGATAAGGAGCGCAGGCGTCGGCTGCCGCGTGAAGGGGTAGCTGCGGGCGGCTGGTTCTGAAGGCACGTTCGACGGTTAGGGCGGCGGAGGCGGGGGGCGGGTCCGCCGCTTGCGATCTAGCGCCGACGACGCCATAAGATACGTTCGCACGTTCCCCCCAAGCGCGCGGTCGGGCGAATGTGTTTAGGCATCTTCCCGTCGCCTGCTGTCGCTCTGTGCCGCGAGGTATCGAACGGCTTGTCGGGCGCAGTCCAGCGACGTGCGAAGCGTGCTACTCCTCGATCGGACTACCGGACTTGCCCGGCTCGGGGCATTCTGGACCTGTGTGGAACCCGGCCTTCCGTGGACTTGCTCTTCTTTTTGCTTTGACTTGGTTCGTGTTCCCCGGGTTCGGGCTGATCGATCTCTCCGAAACCTGGGACCCGGCTTGGCCGGTGGTCCTCGAAGCCGGTTGGGGGCTTCTCTTCAGCGTTCTTGTCGGTGGAGCGTTTATCTACATCGCGCTAAATCCGCGGCGTGCCGCGCCGGCGATCGTTCAACTGCTGGTGGTTGCCGGAGCCCTGGCGTTGTCCGCCGCAATCGCCTTGGAGGCGGCGGCCGTGGTTCTGGCCGTGGTCCTAGCAGCCGAGGCGCTGGTGTTCCTGGGCGTTCCCGAACGCGAAAGCGTCCGCCTTGGTCCGCTTGTTGTCCAGCGTCCGCTCGCGTTCGTGGCGGCGCTCGGCCTCGTGCCGTGGTCGATCTACGCCTGGCGGATGTACGAGGCTAATCGGGCGGGCATTCCCGGAGACAACACGATCGGCGTCAATCACTACGCAGTGCAGGGAGCCAGCGCGCTCGGCCTGGCAGCATTGGCGTGTATCGCAGCCGCCTGGCCCCGTGGCCGCCGCTTCATCGGCGTGTGTGTCAGCCTCGTCGCCGCGTACCTTGGGCTCGTTTCCCTCGCATGGCCGGGCGCGCTCGGGGGATACCGCCCTCCCTGGTCGATACTCAGCATGGCGTGGGGCGTCGGCATCGCCGCATGTGCCCTCTTGGGACACCGCCGCATGTCTCGATAGCACAATGTTCTGGTTGTCCGTGGTTCCTCGGTCCCCATCGCCCACAACGCACGAGGACCGGTCGTAGGCGTGCAGCGCCCGCGTGCGCTTGCGCGTGCGCGCTAAGCGGACACCGGCTCCGACCGCGGCGACCCGGTCATCTGTCACGGATGCGCGCATGTCCTGGCACATGGTGTTGGTAGGGCGGCAGGTCGCTTCGCAGCCGGCGAGTCCGGTCTGAACGGGACCCGCGGCACACCCCGGCGCCGGATCTGGTCAACCGGGACTTCACCGCGGCCGGCCCGAACCGGCTCTGGGTCGCTGATGCCACCCGGATCCGTGCGGGGAGGGGTGTTCTGGCTGGCCGCTGTCCGGGACGTGTTTCCCGCCGGATCGTGGGCTGGAAGACCTCGAACCGGTGCGACACCGATCTGATCCTCGCCGCCCTCGAGTACGGAATCTGGTCACGCGGGGTCCGCGACGGCGAGCTGATTCATCACAGCGACCGCGGGTCGAACTACACGTCGTTCCGCTTCTCGGAACACTTGCGGGACAACGGAATCCTGCCATCGATGGGCTCGGTCGGCGACTCATATGACAACGCCTTGATGGAGAATTTCTGGTCCACCCTGAAGATCGAACTGGTCTACCGCACGAGCTGGCGGACCCGTGACGAGGCCGAGAACGCGATCTTCGAATACATCGACACCTGGTACAACACACGCCGCATCCAACGCGAGCTCGGCAACCTGAGCCCGGACGAACACGAGACCGCCTGGCACGCCCAGACCGAGCCAGATAACCTCACGCCTGCTCCGACCGGGAGCAGGTAACCACCGCTCCATCAAAGCGGGGGAAGCTCAGTCGCCGTACCAGCGATCAGCCATGGCAATCGCACGACCGTTTGGCAGCCGACAAGATCGATCCGATCGGCTCTCTTTGGCCGGGGAGTCAACGCATGTATTCGCTGCGCTCCGGATTGTCTCTATGCAGCGGAAGCTCGACGGAGGGACCGGAAGATGACACTGACAGTCGACACGGAGCCGGCATCCGGCCTGGACCCTCGCGACGTTGCGGTTGACGACGGCTCGTGGCGTGGTGCGTACTGGCAACATGTCGTCCTGAGCCGGGTCGCGTTGGCCCGCGATGATCTCCACCGGGTGAGTGATGGCCGGACCTGTGACACCGGGCTCGCGCAGGTTGACCAGCTCCTCAAGGCCGCAACGAAGGCGGCAACGCAGCGAGGTTCTCGACTGCGTATCTGGCTGGGAGGAAGCGCGATCAACCACGCGTTTGTCAACCTGCACGCCGCTCAGGTCCTGCTGGCGAAGTACGCTCCCGCCGACCGTCTAGATGGTCAACTGCGATCGGCAATGGTCCGACTGCGGGCGACCCTGCCAGTGACGGCGGAACGGCGCCGGGAATTGGAGAGCCATTACCGCAGGACGACCGACCAGCGACAGCGCGGCTGGATCCTGGAGAAAGCGCTGGAGTGGAGCTACGCGGCCACCGACTCCCAGTACGCCCGGCTGCGGAGTTTCCGCAACATCATCAGCGGAGTCTCAATCGCGGTGCTGGGTTTGGCAATCGGCCTCGCTGTCTTGGGCTTCGTCTGGCCGGAGGCGATCCGGTTGTGCTTCGAAACCGACAATGGCCAGGCGTGCCCGACCGGGAGCTCACCACTCGGCCGCGATTCGCTTGTCATCGAAGTCCTCGGCGCCGCCGGCGGTGCCCTCGCCGCTGTGCTGGCGGTCCGCAAGATGCAGGGAACCTCGACGCCATACAGCGTGCCGCTGGCCCTAGCCATGCTGAAGCTGCCGTTCGGAGCATTGTCTGCCCTGCTGGGTCTGGTCCTGGTCCACGGACAGTTCATCCCCGGCCTGACCGACCTCGACAGCCCGGGCCAGATCCTGGCATACGCGATCGCGTTCGGCGTCGCGCAGCACGCGGTCACCGTACTTGTTGACCGTCGCGGTGAGGAACTGCTCACTGAGATCCCCGGCAAGCGCAGCTCCGGCCACCCACATGGGACGGCCGCGGCCGAACTCCATAGCAGCATCAACGGGAAAGCCCCGACGGTAGGCGCAGAGAAGATCGAACCGCAACAGCAGTGAATCGACGGCGAACCAGGACACATTCCACGGCGTCCTTCGGTAATTGATCAGCCTGGGGTGGCAAGCCTCCGCACAAACGACGTGGTCGCTCAAGCAGAACCAAATGCTGACATCCCGGCGTCGTCGGGATCCTGGGCGGAGCGCCGGAGGACCTGATCGCGTCACAGGGCGGCCGGAGACCCTGCCCGCCCGGAGGCAGGCTCATGCGTGCGCGTGTCCGCTATTTTGGCCGTGGACGGAATCGCCGTGGACGGAATCAATGAACAAGTAGGCACCCTCTATGTCAAGTGTTGATCATGAGGGATGTTTTAGGCTGTGGTGTGGCGGGTCCGGGAAGTGACTTGTCCGAAGTGCCGGCCATGGGGATTGGGTCGGCGCGCTGGATTGCAGAGTCGCCCCCACGTGTCCTGCCGGGCCCGTCTCGAGCAGTTTCGCATCAGCCACCATCCGTTTGTAGACGACGTCGGACAGTTGGCGTTTGAGTGCCCGCATGGCTCCATCGCGGTTTGCCGGCGGCGAGCCCAACCTCAGCAGGCATGATTGAGGGCACGCAGGCGGCGGCACCCAATCCGTGGCTGGTTTGCTGTCCTCAATATTCACGGCACTGTGGCCGTTGCGGCCATCTTCGCGCATGAATCGTGGCTCGGTACGGTAGGACTGCGTCTCCTGCGAACTTGCCCGAGACCCACCGCTGGCTGACCGATTCCGGAACCGGATGACTGAGGTGGTCACCTCATTTACTGATGGCCGCTGCCGCACGCCAGCGCGGCGCCGGCCGCATCCAAATCGTGGAACCGCACACGGCCCGCCGCGATGCCGCGCTTCGCCTGGCCGCCGACGCGGCCGCCGTCGACTCTGCGGGACTGGACCTGCCGCACGGCGCTGAGATCATCGTCGAGGCCAGCGGCCACCCGTCCGCCATCACCGACGCCCTGGACCGGATAGCCGTCCGCCGCACCTGATTCAGATGGGCGTGACCGCCCCGGACACCACCGTGCGCTGCACCCGTTCGAGATCTTCGAGAAGGAGATCACCGTGCTGGCCCCGACCAGCCTGGCCGACTGCTATCCCGCCGCAGTTGAACAGATCACCGAGCTGAACGCGACAATCCGTCCCCTGGTCACCCACACCTTCTCCCTCAGCTCCTACGCCCGAGCGCTCGCGGTTGCAGCCTCGCCCGAGGCGCTCAAAGTGCACGTCGACCCCGCCAGCAACTGATCGCTCGCCAGCACGGATAGGCCTACCCACAGTGGGTACGTCGCGTAGCGAGACCTGCAGGTAAGCCGGAACCATGACCGCGTGACGCCCCGCCGGGTGCTGTCCGCGATCGGTTTGCCGCCCCACCACCCCGGCTGAGACGTCGCGCGCACTCATCCCGGAGGCCGACCATGTATCAGCTACCCGACCACAACCTCGGACTTGACCTCATGCGGGTCACCGAAGCCGCCGCCATGGCGGCCGGCCGATGGGCAGGTCGCGGCGACAAGGAGAGTGGTGATCAGGCCGCCGTCGACGCCATGCGAGACGTCCTCGCGGGCGTGCCCATGCGCGGCGTCGTCGTCATCGGCGAAGGCGAGAAGGACCAAGCCCCCATGCTCTACAACGGCGAACAGGTCGGCAACGGCAACGGACCCGAGTACGACGTAGCCGTGGACCCGGTCGACGGAACCACCCTGCTGGCCGATGGCACCGCCAACGCCATCGCCGTCCTGGCCCTCTCCGACCGCGGCACCATGTACGACCCGAGCGCGGTGTTCTACATGGACAAGCTGGTGACTGGCCCGGACGCCGCCGGCCAGGTCGACATCGATGCACCCGCGGGCGACAACGTGCGGGCGGTCGCCCGGGCCAAGGGCTGCGATCCGAGCGACGTGACGGTCTGCGTACTCAAACGACCCCGGCACGAAGAGCTGCTGCGCGAGATCCGCCAGGCCGGCGCCCGCGTCAAACTTCTCAGCGACGGCGACGTCGCCGGCGGCATCGTCGCCGCGCTGGACGACTACCCCGTCGATCTCCTCCTGGGTGTCGGCGGCACGCCGGAAGGGATCATCACCGCTTGCGCGATCAAGGCGATCGGCGGCACCATCCAGGCCCGGCTGCACCCACGCGACGAAGCCGAACGACAAAAAGCTCTGGACGCCGGGCACGACCTCGGTCGAGTTCTCCACACGGAGGACCTCGTCGCCGGGGACAACACCGTCTTCGTCGCCACCGGCATCACCGACGGCGACCTGCTGCAGGGTGTCCGCTACACCGACACCGGCGCACGGACCCGCTCGATCGTCATGCGCTCACGCAGCGGCACCATGCGAACTGTGGAGAGCCGCCATTGGCTCAGCAGAATCGCAGCCGCCAGGGCCTGACCAGTCGATCGACGACCACGCCGGTGATCACCAGCAGGTGAAGCCGCCGTCGACGATGAGATCGACACCGGTGCAGAAGCTTGCCGCGTCGCTGAGCAGGAAGACTGCCGGTCCGACAAGTTCGTCGACGGTAGCCATCCGGCCGAGCGGGGTGTCCGCCTCGAACTGGCGGACTTGATCGGCGACTTCAGGCCTGGTGTTCATGGGAGTGGCGGTGTAGCCCGGGCTGATCGAGTTCACGCGGACGCCGCGCCCGCACCACTCCATCGCAAGGCTGCGGCTGAGATGGACGACACTCGCCTTGCTCGCGTTGTAATGGGCCTGCAGGAGCCCGCGATTGACGATCGTGCCGGACATCGAGGCGATGTTGACGATCGAGCCGCCACCGTTGACCAGCATGGCCTTCGCCTCGGCCTGGCAGGACAGAAAGACGCCGGTGACATTGATGTCGAACACGCGCTGCCACTGATCCAGTGTCATCTCCTCTGCGGGCGCCGCGTTGGCGATGCCGGCACTGTTCACTGCCAGATCGAGTGCGCCCAGGTCGGCCTGAGTACGGGTCACCGCCGCCGAGAGGCCGGCCGCGTCGGTGACATCACCGGCAATCGGCGAAGCTTTCACGCCGACTGCCTCAATCTCGGCGCAGACCTCGTCCAGACCAGGGCCGGGCAAGTCGAAGCAGGCGACGTTCGCGCCGGACTCGGCGATCCCGACGGCGATCGCCCGGCCGATGCCACTGGCGGCGCCGGTGACAAGGGCGGTACGCCCATCGAGTCGGAAACTGGGAAGTGCCATCTGTCCTGCCCATCGTCGGCGTCGCCCGGCCCGCGGCCCTGTGTAGCGATCGACCTTTCCACCATTGTGATCCCGGCCCGATCGAGTGCTTCGCACACGCGTCACGACGGCGGTCACGTTGACGGCACGAAAACCGAGGCATTGGCGTGAAAACTGATGCTCTGCAACAGCAGGGTGCCGTCCCCCGCGCCGGTGAAGACCGTGTCACCGTTTCCGGCGACCGCGATCGCCATCCCGCCTGCTACATGGGCCACCTCTGCAGCAGCGTCTTGATCCGGCGGTCAGCGCTCGGAACGGCGGAGGTTCTCCATGAGGGATGCGCGCTCGTGGTCTTGGGCGGGCGGTGGGGTCGCTGGTGCTGCGGCCGGAGTCGTGAGCGCGGATAGGCGCATGCCGTACCCGCATCAGTCGGTCGCCCGGACGATCAGTGAGCCGGTCGGCGGGGCCGGCCACGAGACGAGGTGGTACTCCTCGTCCGGGGTGTCGACGACCTGGTCGTAGTGCGCGTCGCGACCGCGCGCGTGGATACGGACGCGATACGTGCCGGGCCCGGCCGGGCTCAGCACCGGAAGGTTCGGTGAGGCCTCACCTCGGTGTCCGCCGTCTACATCCAAGCTGGCAGGTTGGAACAGGCAGCCCTGCAGTCGGGCATGACGGTCCTCGAGATCAGGTCCGGCGGCCTGAACGCGGCCATGATCGCCGAAGTGGTCGGCGAGACCGGCCACGTGCTCAGCGTCGACATCGACCCGGACGTGATCAGCTGGGCCAAGATGCGGCTCGAACAGGCGGGTTACTGCCATCGAGTACGCACGGTGGTCGCCGACGGCGGCGTCCCGGACGCAGGGCCGTTCGACGCGATCATCGTGACCGTCGGAGCGTGGGACATAGCCCCGGCCTGGCTCAATCAGCTCGTTCCGGACGGCACGCTGGTCCTGCCGCTGATCATGAACGGAGTGACCCGCACGATCGGGTTCCGCCGCACCGGACACCGCTTGATCAGCACCTCGACCGAGGTGGCCGGGTTCGTGCCCATGCAAGGTGCCGGCCGGCACGCCGAGCACGTCCACGCTCTGGCCGATGCCAACGGTCGGAACGTAAACCTGCGGTTCGACGCCGATCCTCCCACCACGCTGCATTTGCTCGACGGGCTCCTCACCAGCGAGCGCACCGAGGCGTGGTCACAGGCGACCATCGGCCGTGAGGAGTCCTTCGCCGATCTGCATCTGTGGTTCGCCTGGTTCCTGCCGGGCTTCTGCCGGCTCGCCCCCGGGGGACGGGGTGGTGCTGCCGGCGAGCGTAGTTCCTGGTTCTCGTACGGCGTCGTTCGCGACGCTGGCCTGGCCTACCTGGTCGTGCGTCCCGCGCTCGACAGCGGGGGAGCGGCGGTCGAACTCGGGGCGCGCGCCTACGGCTCGGTCTGGCCATCATCGGCATCGCCAACCGCACCACCCCCGCCCCGCTCACCAGCCGGGCCATCTCACCCTGAGCAACGCCTGCTCCGATCGTTCACCAAACAAGACCGCTGCGTCACCCGACATTGTCAGGTCTCTGTCCGCTGGCGGTGGCGGGAACGGCCGAGGCCGGGAAGACCTCCGCCCAGTCGTTCTTGACGCTGACAACCGTCCATCCGTCCGCCCGCGCACGCTCGAGCGCCTGCTCGGCCCCGGCCGAGTAGGCGAACTCGCGCTCAGCGTCGTCGTGCAAGACGAGGAGTCGCAGCGTGGGCCGGTCGGCGCGGTGGGTGAACTCAAGCATCGGCAGGTCGCCGTTGGAGTTCCCAGCCGCGACCAAGGGGCGCCGACCGACCCGGTTCCAGATGCGTACGGGCTTCTCCGGACCGTCGTCGAGGTAGTCGGCCTCGGCCTTGCGCATGATGGCGCCGCCCTCTCCGTTGCCGGCGTAGGTGAAGGTGCTGCTGCTCCCGATGACCCGCTCCCGAGGGATGCCATACATGTCCTGGCTGACCGGTCGCATGAAGTCGCGGCCGCCGCCGGAGACGATGTAGTTCGTGAAGCCGTTAGCCGACAGGTACTCCAGCAGCTCGACCATCGGGATATACGCGCAGTCCAGGTAGGTGCGGCCGAGCGTCGGGTGCCGTGCCGAGCGCAGGAACGCGTCGGACCGCTGCTCGTAGTCTTCGACGCTGATGTCCGCGTAGGCAGCCAAGATGCCGGCGAGCAGCAACCGGACGTTGGCGTCATCACCCGCGTAATGCTGAGCCATGAGCGCTCTGAACCAGGCGAGGTCGCGTTCGGCGACGGCCTTCCACGGCTGCCGCTCGCGAAGCCCCGGTTCCGCGGCCACCATCTCGGCCAGCCGCCGGTTGATGAAGTCGAGTTGGATCGGCATCGGCTTCTCGCACCACAGGGTGCCGTCGTTGTCGAAGACGGCCACCCGTTCCTCGACCGGCAGCTGAGCTGATCCCTCGACAAACTCGATGATCGATTGCCGGGCAGCGCCGGGCAACCAATCGGGCAACACTTGTCCGGTCATGGGGATCAGCCGACGATCCGCTGCGTGAGCTGC
>NZ_JBFAZH010000180.1:0-9509 GCF_040681735.1 Actinoplanes sp. NPDC051633
ATTCGCTTTCACGACGCGCGCGGCGGCCGCCGCGAGGGGGCCGGAAACCCCGATGCAGATCATGTTGGGGGTCGGCGGGGAGCACGACCTGACCGAGCGGACGCTCCCCCATCTGCGCGGCTGGCGCGACAGCCGGCCGGTGCGGGTGGGCAACGGCGCGTGGAACCAGCAACAGATCGACGTGTACGGCGAACTGCTCGGCGCCGCGCACCGCCTGGCCGACCAGATCGGCGCGATCGACGACGACGTGCGCGCCTTCCTGATCGCGCTGGCCGACAGTGCTGCCGTCCGATGGCGCGAGCCCGACCAGGGCATCTGGGAGGTGCGTGGTGAGCCGCGGCACTTCCTGTATTCCAAGGTGATGTGCTGGGTGGCGCTCGACCGGGCGATCAAGCTCGCCGGGCGACTGCGTGCCGCGGACAAGGCCGACGCCTGGGCAGCGGCCCGCGACGAGATCCGGCGGTATGTGCTCGAGCGGGGCTGGAGCCCCACGGCCGGCGCGTTCACCCAGTACATCGGCTCCGACGAGCTGGACGCGTCGAACCTGATGATGCCCATCGTCGGATTCCTGCCGGCCGACGATCCGCGCATGCTGGCCACCATCGAGGCCGTCGCCGAGCGGCTGGTGGACGAGCGAGGGCTGGTCTACCGATACCAGACCGGCTCCGACGTCGACGGGCTGACCGGCACCGAAGGCACCTTCCTGCTTTGCACGTTCTGGCTGGCGCAGGCGTGGGCGCTGGCCGGTCGGGTGACGCGGGCGCGGGAGGTCTTCGAGCTGGCCGCCGGCCACCGCAACGACGTCGGCCTGCTCGCCGAGGAGGTCGATCCGGCGACCGGCGAGATGCTCGGCAACTTCCCCCAGGCGTTCAGCCACATCGGACTCGTCAACGCCGCCTGGGCGATCAGTGAGGCCGAGAGGGACGGCCTACGACCCCGGTGACGCGGCCACGGCGGCGTTGATGGACGCCTCGGCGGTGCCCTTCTCGACGCCCAGGCCGGCCAGGACGCCCGTGCCGTCCTCGAGCTCGAGCAGCGCGAGCAGGATGTGTTCGGTGCCCACGTGGTTGTGGTTCATCCGCAGCGCTACTCGGAAGGTCAGCTCCAGCGCCTTCTTGGCGTGCGGATCGAACGGAATGAGCGCGGGCACGGAGTCGGCTGCCGCGGGCACCGTCGCGGTTGCGGTCTGCCGCACGACGTCGAGCGACACGCCCTGCGCGACGATCGCCCGGGCGCCCAGCCCCGTCGGGTCCGCCACCAGGCCGAGCACCAGATGAGCCACGGTGATCTGGTTGTTGCCCTTGGCCCGGGCCTCCTCCTGCGCCGTCACGATGACCTTTCGGGCGCGGTCGGTGAAGCGGCTGAACCCCTGGCTGGCGTCGAGGTCCGGCGCGTCGCCCTTGGCGACGAAGCGTTTCTGGGCCGCCTGCTTGGTGACGCCCATGCTGCGGCCGATCTCCGTCCAGGAGGCGCCGGAGCGGCGCGCCTGGTCGACGAAATGCCCGATCAAGTGATCCGCGACGTCACCGAGGTGGTCAGCGGCCAGCACCGCGTCGGTGAGCTGCTCGAGGGCGGTGGAGTGGCTCTTCTTGATGGACTCGATCAGATCGTCGAGCCGGATCGAGTTGGTCACGGGTTCAGTCATGGGTCAACCATAGGTTGACGATCGGCCAACGTCAACTCATGGTTGACGCCTCTTCGGAAGCCCCGTTTGCCTGCCGAGAAAATCTGGGTCCGATGTACTAGACATTCTCGCCACGGTTGGCTAATGTTCCTGGCGTTGAGAGAAGAGATCACGGAAAGACGCTGACGAATCGACCGAGCGTCAAGCAGGGCCCGGACCCATTCCGAGGCTCGCTCGGCCGGCAAGGAACGTGGAAGTGAAAGTGAAGACCCTGACGTAAGTCCAGGTCGGGGCAGTTCGTCGCACGTGTTCGGGGCCATGAAGTTGCGTGGGGCTTCGACACCGGCGGACGGCAGCAACAGCAGCACAGTTTCGGAAGCAGAGGAAAGGGAGGGCCTGACACCGTTGGATCGCCCGCAGCCAGGAAGAATTCAACTCTGGCGCGGTCACCGCAGTCTCCATCGAACGAGAGGTGGTCTCCGGTCACGCTTATGCGATCCTCGCACCCCCAGCCGCCGACGGCGGCCGGTGCGGATACGAAAGCCCGACGCACGCGTCGGTAGATGGTGTTCTCGACCCGTAAACCCTGGGCCCCGGCGCTCCCGCGCCGGGGCCCTCGTCATGGAGAAACGTATATGGCCCAACCCGACGACATGTTCGGCGACGACGACTACCCCGCCTACACGATGGGCCGCGCCGCGGAGATCACCGGCGCCTCGCAGGACTTCCTGCGCCGGCTCGACGAGGCGAAGCTGATCACCCCGTTCCGGTCCTCCGGCGGTCACCGCCGATACTCCCGCTACCAGTTGCGCCTCGCCGCCCGGGCCCGGGAGATGGTCGACCAGGGCACCGCCCTGGAGGCCGCCTGCCGGATCATCATCCTTGAGGACCAACTCGAAGAGGCGCTCCGGCAGAACGAGAAGCATCAGCGCCGGCAAGAACCCGAGGCGTCCTGAGCCGGACGCTAGTCCCCAAATTTGCAGCTTGCCGTTCAACTATTGCAATCCGACGTCGACTCCTGTCACGATGACCGTCGATCCGTACCCCCCGATTCGGATCGACTGGAGTCCCCCATGGACGTCACCCGCCGCACCGTCCTGTCGGCCGTGGCCATCGCCCCCGCCGCAGCCCTGCTCACCGATCGCACGCCCGCCCGGGCCGCCTCCCCGCCCGGCGATGTCGTCGGCAAAATCAGCGTCGGCTATCAGGGGTGGTTCGCCTGCCCCGGCGACGGCGCGCCGATCGGCGGCTGGTGGCACTGGAGCCGCGACCGCTTCCAGCCGCCGTCGCCCGCCAACACGACGATCGTGTCCTGGCCGGACACCCGCGACTACGCGCACGTCTACCCCACGGCGTACACGAATCTCGGCGATGGCCGGCCCGCCACGCTGTTCTCCTCCTACGACCAGCAGACCGTGGACACGCACTTCCGGTGGATGCAGACCCACAACATCGACACCGCCGCCCTGCAGCGGTTCAACCCGGTCGGCGACGAGGGACCCACGCGCGACGCGATGGCCTGGAAGGTGCGTTCGGCCGCCGAGGCGACCGGCCGCAAGTTCTACATCATGTACGACGTCACCGGCTGGACGAACATGCAGTCCGAGCTCGTCACCGACTGGGCCGGCAAGATGTCGGCGCACACCGCCTCCCCCGCCTACGCCCGGCAGAACGGCAAGCCGGTCGTCTGCGTCTGGGGCTTCGGCTTCAACGACGACGGCCGCCCGTTCGCCCCCGCCGCGTGCCTCGACGTGATCCACCGGCTCAAGGCACAGGGCTGCTACGTGATCGGCGGCGTGCCGACCTACTGGCGCGAAGGCAAGAACGACAGCCGGCCGGGCTTCCTCGACGTCTACCACGCCTTTCACATGATCTCGCCGTGGATGGTCGGCCGCACCGGCACCCTCGACGGCCTCGACTGGTTCCACGCGCAGGTGAACACCCCCGATCAGGCCGACTGCAACGCGCACGGCATCGACTACCAGCCCTGCGTGCTGCCCGGCGACCTCTCCGCCGGCCATCGCCGCCACGGCGACTTCTACTGGCGCAGCATCTACAACATGGTCCGGCTCGGCGCGCAGGGCCTGTATGTGTCCATGTTCGACGAGTACAACGAGGGCAACCAGATCGCGAAGACCGCCGAGACCGCCGCCTCCGTCCCGGCCGGCAGCGGCATCCGAGCACTCGACGAGGACGGCACGTTCTGCTCCGCCGACTACTATCTGCGGATCACCGGGGACGGCGGCCGGATGCTCAAGGGACAGATCCCGCTCACCGCCGTACGCCCCACTCCGCCGACCACGGGGAGCCAGCCGCCCCCGGTCACGGACCTCGCCCGGGGACGGCCCACGGCGGCCAGCGGCCACACCCAGGTCTACACGTCGGGCAACGCGGTCGACGGCGACGGCGGGAGCTACTGGGAAAGCGTGAACAACGCGTTTCCGCAGTGGATCCAGGTCGACCTCGGCCAGGCGGCGACCGTCGCGCGCCTGGTGCTCAAGGTGCCACCCTCCTGGGGCGCGCGCACGCAGACGCTCGCGGTCTCCGGCAGCACCGACGGCACGGCGTTCGCGACCCTCGCCGGCTCCGCCGGCCGCACCTTCGACCCGGCGGCGGGCAACGCCGTGACGGTGTCCTGTCCGCCCACCCGGGCGCGGTACGTGCGAGTCGGCTTCACCGCGAACACCGGCTGGCCGGCGGGGCAGTTGTCCGCCCTGGAGATCTACCCCGCCTGACGCCCCACCCGGCACCGCTCGCTAGCGGACCCGGTATCGGATGTGCGTTGCCTCCGGGGTGTCGATCACCCGGAGGATCTCCAGCTCGACGAGCGACGGCAGCACGTCGAACAACCGGCGGCCGCCGCCGAGCAGCACCGGGATCTGATGGATCTGGATCTCGTCCAGCACACCCGCCGCCAGCGCCCGCTGCGCGGTGTACCCACCGACCACATGCACGTTCCGGTCCCCGGCGGCGGCTTTCGCCTGCGCCATCGCGGCGTCGATCCCGTCGGTCACATACGTGACCAGCGGATAGCCCCACCGGGCGGCCGGCGGGGGCGGCCGGTGACTGGGCACGAAGATCGGCAGGCCGCCGTGGGAACCGCCCCAGTGATCCATGAGCTCGGCGGTCCGGCGACCGGCGACCACGGCCCCGCACGACTTCATCTCGTCCATCAGCTCGCCGACCGGGCCGCCCAGCTGGACGAACTCACCGCCCGGGGCGAACCAGTTGTGCAACCGGTGGTCGTCGTCGCCGCCGAGGTAGTCGTTGTGATCGGCGATGAAACCGTCGAGCGACATCGACATGAACAGCACGCTGGACTGGTGATCACTCATCGAGCTCTCCCGAAATGGTGGTCGACCGGCCCGATGCCGGTCGTTCACCAGAGCTACGAACGAGGCCACCCCGGATCGACAGGGCCGAGGCCGGGGCGGATCAGCCCGCTCTCGTAGGCCAGCGCCACCGCCTGCACCCGGCTGCTCAGGCTCAGCTTGGTGAGCAGCCGGTTGACGTGGGTCTTCACCGTCGCCGGGCTCAGGTGCAGGGTCTTGGCGATGCCGTCGTTGGACAGGCCACGGGCGATCTGGCGCAGGACGTCGAGCTCGCGGGCCGTGAGACCGGCGACGGCCGCGGGCCGGGCGGCCGGCGGCGGCCGGCTGATGTGCTCCTCGATCAGTCGCCGGGTCAGGGCCGGCGCGAGCATCGCCTCACCAGCCGCGACCGTCCGGACGCCCGCCGCCAGCATGTCCGGTGGCGTCGCCTTGAGCAGGAAGCCGCACGCCCCGGCACGCAACGCGTGATAGACGTACTCGTCCAGGTCGTACGTCGTGAGGATCAGCACCCGGGTGGCCGGGGTGGCGCGGATGATCTCGCGGGTGGCGGCGATCCCGTCCAGCCGCGGCATGCGGATGTCCAGCAGCGCCACGTCGGGACCCGTCCTGGCGACCTCGGAGATGGCCTGCCGCCCGTCGCCGGCCTCGCCGAGCACCTCGATCCCGCGTGTCTCCAGCAGCAGCCGCAACCCGGACCGGACCAGATCCTGGTCGTCGGCGATCACGACGGACGTCACGACGGCGCCGCCGGATCCCGCGGCAGCACGGCGACCACCCGGAACGTCCCGCCGTCGTCGACGCCGTGGCGCACGGTCCCGCCCAGCACGGCGGCGCGCTCGCGCATCTCCACCAGACCGAATCCGCCCGATCCGGCGTCCTTGCCGGCCCGGTTGGCGGCCTCGATGGTCAGGTCCGGACCGGTCAGGTCGAGGCACAGGCGGACAGCGCGGTCGTCCGCGTGCCGCAGCGCGTTGGTCAGCAGCTCACCGACGATCCGGCGGCCGGCGACGCTGACCGGGCCCGGCAGGTCGTCCGGTGACCCTTGCAGCGTCAGGTCCACCCGGAGCCCGTCCCGCCGGAAGCCGTCCACCAGCGCCGTCAGGCCGGCGAGCCCGTCCGTACCCGTGTCGTCCTGATTCCGGATCAGCCGCAACAGGCGCCCGGTCTCGTCCAGGGCGGCCCGGCCCGACGCCGTGACGTCGCGCAGCGCGGCAGCGGCGCGGTCCGGCTTCGCCGGCATGAGATCTGCGGCGACCTCGGCCTGCACCACCATCACGCTGATCGAGTGGGCGAGCAGGTCATGCAGTTCGCGGGCGATGCGGGCCCGCTCGTCGGCCACCGCCGCACGTCGCCGGCTCTCCTCCTGCAGGCGCAGCAGTCGGGTCTGTTCGGCGTGGCCGTCGGCCAGCCGCCGGGTCAGCAGACCGAAGGCGTACGGCGGAACCAGGATGGCCACCAAGAACAACGCATCGGACAGCGTCGCGCCCTCGGTGGTGAGCCTCTCGATCATCACCAGGGCGGTGAAGACCAGGCCCAGCCCGACGGCGCCGGTCGGCCACGGCAGGTGACGGGCGAACGTGAAGGTGGCCAGCGCGATGTACAGGATCGGCGTCGCCGCGTCCGACATCTCGGTGCCGGCCACCACCGGCAGCGCCAGGATCACCCACACGGACGCGACCGGGGCGATCAGCGGCCACCGCCGGCGGAACACCAGCAGCGCGCAGCAGATCGCCGTCGCGGCGATGCCGACCGGGAGCCGCCCCATATGGAGCGAAACCAACTCCACGATGCCGACCGCCGCCAGGGCGGCAGGGATCAACGCGTCCCGCAGCCTCATCGGCTCAGCCTAGGCACCCGCTCCGGCGCCGCGAATCGACCGAAGGATGTACGCGCACACCGCGCCGGGATGGACGATCCGGGCGTCCCGGCTCCCTAGCCTCGACGGCAACCCATTCCGAAGGAGTTCCGCCATGAAGTCCAGCTCGAAGCTCACCGCCCGTGTCGCCTGGTGCGCCGCCTGGCTCAGCCTGCCCCTGTCCGTGGTCCACGCGCTCAGCCGGTTCGCCACCGCGGACGGCCGGTCCGATCTGGATTCCGCCGTGGTCCGGTGGTGGGCCGAGCCGGCCGCGCGCCACCTCAGGTCCCTGCTCGACTGGTCCAGCCCGGACACCGTCTACCGCACGTACGGCAAGATCTGGTTGCCGCTCATGCTGGCCGCCCTCGCGGCTGCCTTCGTCGTGCGCCGCCACCGCAGCCCGCACGGTCTGGAGCGCGTCGCGTGGCCGATCGCTCTCGCCGGATTCGCCGGTCTCACGGTTTCCCTGCTGGGCGACTATTTCACCCCGTGGATGGAAGAGTCCTTCGCGGCCATCGGCATCCCCGCGATGCTGATCACGATGCTCGGCTTCCTGCTCCTGGGCATCGCGTTGCTGAGACGCCGTTTCCGCCCGGCCGCCGCGGCCTGGTTGCTGCTCCTCTGGGTGCCGGAGTTGTTCCTGCTCAGCGGGCTGATCGCGCTGGGCGCGGCGCTGATCCCGGTCCTGTTCGCCTGGGCGCTGGCGGCCGGGGCGGTGACCGCGCAACCCACCGGCGTGCCGAGCGTGGTGGGCAGCGCCGAGCGTTCAGACCTCGATGTGTGAACCCATGATGACGGTGCGGTCGCGGGGCAGGCCGAAGTACTCGGCGGCGTCGGCGGTGACGTAGGAGGTGGCCACGAACAGCCGCTTGCGCCACGACGCCATCGTCGGCGCGTGGCCCACCCGCAGCTCGATCTTCGACAGGAAGTACGACGCCTGGTCCAGCTGCAGCGGCCCCTCGGTGGTGGCGGACCCGAGTGCGCGCAGGGTGGCCGGCACGTCCGGGGTCTCCATGTATCCGAACCGGGCGATGACGTGAATGATGCCGTCGTGGCCGTAGCCGAGATCGTCGACGGTGAGCCGGTCATCGGGCGCCACCCTGGGAACCGGCTCGGTCTGCAGGGACATGATGACGACCTGGTCGTGGCGCACCCGGTTGTGCTCCACATTGGCCCGCATGGCCAGCGGCGCGGTCAGCTTGCCGCGGTTCAGGAACACCGCGGTGCCGGGCACCCGCGCGATCGACGACGACTCGTCCCGCACGTCGTCGATGAACTCGCGCAGCGGCCCCTCCCGTCGTTCCCGCTCCGCCGTCACGATCTGGCGGCCGCGCTGCCAGGTCGTCATCAGGGTGAACGCGGTCAGGCCGATCAGCAGCGGCAGCCAGGCCCCGTGCGCGAGCTTGGTCAGGTTGGCGGCCACGAAGAGTAGATCGACCAGCAGCAGCACGGTCGCGCCGATGCCGATCAGCCACAGCGGCGCGTTCCACTTCCACCGGGCGACGTAGAAGAACAGCAGCGTGGTGATGGTGATGGTCCCGGTCACCGCCATGCCGAAGGCATAGGCCAGCGCAGCGGAGCTGCGGAAGGCGAAGACCAGGGTGAGCACGGAGACCAGCAACAGCCAGTTGATCCAGGGTACGTAGATCTGGCCGATCGACGACTCCGAGGTGTGCGCGATCCGCAGCCGCGGCAGGTAACCGAGCTGCGCCGCCTGCGACGCGACCGAGAACGCCCCGGTGATCACCGCCTGCGACGCGATGACCGTCGCCGCCGTGGCCAGCAGCACCAGCGGCAGCCGGGCCCACTCCGGCGCCATCAGGAAGAACGGGCTGCTGATGTTCGACCGGTCCTCGAGGATCAGCGCGCCCTGGCCGAGGTAGCTGAGCGCACACGCCGGGAAGACCAGGAACAGCCATCCGCGGCTGATCGGGCGCCGGCCGAAGTGGCCCATGTCCGCATACAGCGCCTCGGCGCCGGTGACCGCCAGCACGATCGCGGCCAGGGCGAAGAAGGCGATTCCGAAGTGGCCGGTCAGGAAGCCGATCGCGTACGTGGGCGACAGCGCCCGCAGGATCGCCGGGTGGCCGGCGATGCCGATCACCCCGCACGCGCCGATCACCGCGAACCAGGCGATCATCACCGGCCCGAAGACCCGGCCGACCGCGGCGGTCCCCTTCCGCTGCACGGCGAACAGCGCCACGATGATCACGGCCGTGATCGGCACGACCAGGGCGCCCAGCGAAGGCTCGACGACCTTCAGCCCCTCCACCGCGGAGAGCACCGAGATGGCCGGGGTGATCATGCTGTCGCCGAAGAACAGGGAGGCACCGAAGATGCCCACGGCGGCCAGCACGACGGCGGCCCGCCGGCCCTGCTGGGCGCCCCACCGCCGCAGGAGGGCGATGAGCGCCATGATGCCGCCCTCGCCGTCGTTGTTGATCCGCATCGCCAGCAGCACGTAGGTGACCGTGACGATGATCATCACGGACCAGAAGACCAGCGACACGACGCCGTACACGTTGCCGGTGCTGACCGGCACCGGGTGCGGGTCCGCCGGGTTGAACACCGTCTGCAGCGTATAGATGGGGCTGGTGCCGATGTCGCCGAACACCACACCGAGCGCCCCGACCACGACCGCCAGCCGCACGGAGTCACGCGCGCCCGGCCCGTGCGCCGCTGGTTCGGGCGCCGCGGG
>NZ_JBFAZH010000181.1:0-9390 GCF_040681735.1 Actinoplanes sp. NPDC051633
GGTCCCGGATGCACCTCTGGGCTACCACTCGAGGTGCCGCCTCCGTCGCGTGGCGGCCCGGCCGATCAGGGCTGGACGTCGACGGCGACCTCGTGGTGGGTGACGCGTTCGTCCCATCGGGTCAGGACGCGCCGCGCGGTGTCCTCCACGACAGCCAGGTCCGGATCGTCCCCGGCGAACCGGCGCACGTCATCCATGCCACCGAAGAGCGTGATCGACGTGAACAGCACCTCGTCACCGTCCTCACCACGCAGCAGACGGGCACCGCGGAACCCGGCAACCTGCCGCAGATGTTCGACCACCTCGGTCTCGTAGTGCCGCTGATACTCGCCGGCACCGGCCCCTGAAGCCCAGCCCCGCCAAACCCGTGCGATCACCACCCACTCCTCCCAGCCGCAGAACGAGCCTCACCCAGGCCACCAAAAAGTGGTAGCTCACCCACGCGTCAATGCCCCGCAGCGGTGGCTCGGCTACCACTCCCGGGCCCCACGCCGCCGCACACCCGAAACTGGTAGCCCACCCACGCGTCCACACCCCGAACCGGTGGCTCAGCTACCACTCCCGGGCCCCACGCCGCCGCACACCCGAAACTGGTAGCCCACCCACGCGTCCACACCCCGGACCGGTGGCTCAGCTACCACTTCTGATCCTCCGAGCCCTTCGGCGGGCCGCGCTTCGTCAGGGGACCGGGGCCGGGTGGATCGGGCGGTAGCGGGACCACCAGATGGCCAGGTCGTCGGCCGGCATCGGGCGCGCGTGGAACCAGCCCTGGGCCGCGTGGCAGCCCGCCGCCGCCAGCAGGCGCCAGGTGCGTTCGTCCTCCACGCCCTCCGCCACCACCCGCAGGCCCAGCGCGCCCGCCAGCGTGATCACCGAGTGGACGATCGCCGCGTCGCCCGGGTCGGTGGCCATGCCGAGGACGAAGGAGCGGTCGATCTTGACTTCGGAGAGCGGGAGGCGGCGCAGGTGCTGGAACGACGAATATCCCGTGCCGAAGTCGTCCAGGCTGATCGCTATGCCCATGCGGTCGAGGCGGGTGATCGTGTTCAGCACGCGGTGGGGGTCGGCCATCAGCGCGCTCTCGGTGATCTCCAGCTGCAGCATCGAGGGCGGCACGGCGTAGAGCTCCAGCAGGTGCTCGATCCGGTCGGCGATGTCACCGGCGTGCAGGTCACGCACGCTCACGTTGACCGAGGCCCGCACCGGACGCCCGACCGCCTGCCACGCGCCGAGCTGCGCGATCACCTCGCCGAGCACCCGCGATGTGAGCAGCCGCATCACCGGCGTCCGCTCGGCGACCCGGATCAGCTCCTCGGGGCCGACCAACCCGCGAACCGGGTGATGCCAGCGCAGCAGCGCCTCGACCCCCACCACCGCGCCGGTCGCCACCGCGATCTGCGGCTGGTAGAAGAGCGTGATCCCGTCGTCGCCGGCGTCCGACTCCAGCGCGCGGCGCAGGTCGGCGAGCAGGGTCAGCCTGTCCGGCGAGTGGTGCAGCGCGTCCGGGCCGTAGACCGCGACCTGGTCGCCGCGCTGCTTCGCGTCGTACATCGCCACCTCGGCCTGCCGCAACAGCGCCGCGCCGTCGCCGCCGCGCTCGGCCATCGCGATGCCGATCGAAGCGCTCACGTCCACCGCCATGCCTTCCAGCGCGAACGGCCGGCCCAGCGCCTCGGCCAGGTGACCGGCGATGCGGCGGGCCGCGGCCGGCCCGTCCACCCGGGTGGCCAGCACCGCGAACTCGTCGCCGCCCAGCCGCACGACGAGATCGTGCGGCGGCACCACGCCGGCCAGCCGTTGCGCCACCTCGACCAGCAGGCGGTCGCCGAGGGCGTGGCCGAGGGCGTCGTTGACCGTGCGGAAGCGGTCGATGTCGAGCAGCAGCAGGGCGAGCCGGCGATGCGGCACCAGGCCGGCCGCCATCGAGGCGTGCAGCGCGCGGCGGTTCGGCAGGCCGGTCAGCGCGTCGACCCGGGTGGCGCGTTCGGACTCGCCGGCCGACCGGACCATGCGGTGCACGGCGTGCAGGGCGAGGAGCACGAGGGGTACGAGCGCCGGCCCGCCCTCGGCGGCGGCGAGCACCACCGGCCCGAGCAGCAGCAGGGCCGCGGTTGCGAACAGCTCCACGCTCCACCGCCGCGCCCGCGGGGCACGCTGCGGCGACATGACGTGCGCCACCAGGGCGGCCAGGCCGTATCGGGCGGCCATCCACGCGACCGCCGCAACGACCGTCCAGAGCGCTTCAGCCCACGTCGAGCCGCCGCCGGACAGCCCGGGATCGAGACCGGTGGCCGCCGAGGCGCCGAGCCCGGCGATCGCCGCCACCAGCGCGGCCGCCGCCAGCGCCACCGCGTGCTGCCCCATCAGGTGCAGGGTGCGCCGCACCGGCCGCCGCATCCGCGCGGCGGCAACCGCGATCGCGGCGACCTGCACGGCCAGCGCCGGGATCAGCCCCCACGCCAGCACGATGGCGAACGTGAAGCAGATCGACGGCAGCACTATCGAGCTGGCCCGGCGGGTGGCCACCACGTACGGCCGCGCGTCCACCACGAGCGCGAGGCCGGCCATGATCCAGAACGCGGCCGGCAGCGCGGCGAAGTCGTCGCGCGCGACCGCCCAAAGGGCAGCGTCGAGGCAGACGGCCAGGACCGCGGTATGAAGCAGGGCGCGGCGCATGCGACCTCCACCATGGCGTCGACGACCGATGATCCTCACCATAGGCGGGCGAGAACATATCTACGCGAAACAGACTCGCCAGATATCAAATCGGAAGGCCCCGACGAACGCGCTATGCCCGCGAATTCACTCGTCCGTGGCCATCTCCGCCACCTCCCGGGCCGCGTCGGGCCCGTCGGACAGCAGCACCGCGAAGCCCTGCTCGTCGAGGACCGGCACCTTCAGTTGCAGCGCCTTGTCGTACTTGCTGCCGGGGTTGTCGCCGACCACCACGAACGCGGTCTTCTTCGACACCGAGCCGCTCACCTTGCCGCCGCGGGAGGTCACCGCCTCGGTCGCCTGGTCGCGCGAATGCGTCGCCAGCGTGCCGGTCACCACCACGGTCATACCGGCCAGCGGGCGCGGTCCCTCGTCGGTGCGCTCGTCCGCCATCTTGACGCCGGCCTCGCGCCACTTGCGCACGATGTCGCGATGCCAGTCGACGGCGAACCACTCCCGCAGCGACTCGCCGATCGTCGGCCCGACACCGTCGACCCCGGCCAGCGCCTCGGCACGCTCCGGGTTGGTGGCCGCCGCCTCGACCTCCTCGATCGACCCGAACTCGCGGGCCAGCGCCTGCGCCGCGGTCGGCCCGACGTGCCGGATCGAAAGCGCGACCAGCACCCGCCAGAGCGGGCGGGACTTGACCTCGGCGAGGTTCTCCAGCAGCTTCGTCGCGTTGCTGCCCAGGCTGCCGTCCTTGTTGACGAAGAACGGCGAGCGTTTCAAGTCGTCAGCGGTGAGCCCGAACAGGTCGCCCTCGTCGGTGATGACGCCGGACTCGAGCAGCGCGTGGGCCGCCTTGTAGCCCAGCACCTCGATGTCGAAGGCGCCCCGCCCGGCCAGGTGGAACACCCGCTCGCGCAGCTGCGCCGGGCAGGACCGCGAGTTCGGGCACCGGATGTCGACGTCGCTCTCCTTGGCCGGCGCCAGCATGGTGCCGCACGCCGGGCACTCCGTCGGCATCACGAACTGCCGCGCGTCCTCCGGGCGCAGGTCGATCACGGGGCCGAGCACCTCGGGGATCACGTCGCCCGCCTTGCGCAGCACCACCGTGTCGCCGATCCAGACGCCCTTGCGCTCGACCTCGCGCGCGTTGTGCAGGGTCGCCAGCCCGACCGTGGACCCGGCCACCTTCACCGGCTCGAGCACCGCGAACGGCGTGACCCGGCCGGTCCGCCCGACGTTCACGTCGATGTCGAGCAGCTTGGTGGTGACCTCCTCCGGCGGGTACTTGAACGCGATCGCCCAGCGCGGCGCCCGGCTGGTCGAGCCGAGCCGGCCCTGGATCGACACCGAGTCGACCTTGATCACCACACCGTCGATCTCGTGCTCGACGTCGTGCCGGTGCTCGGCGTAGTAGTCGATGTACTTCCGGACCCCAGCCATGTCCGAGACCTGTTTCCACCGGTCGCTCGTCGGCAGCCCCCAGGCCTTCAACGCCTCGTACGCATGCGACTGCGAGTCGGGCGTGAACCCTTTGCGCGCCCCGATGCCGTGCACCACCATGCGCAGCCCACGCGTGGCGGTGACCCGCGGATCCTTCTGCCGCAGGCTGCCCGCCGCGGCGTTGCGCGGATTGGCGAACGGCGCCTTGCCCTGCTCGACCAGCGATGCGTTGAGGTCGCTGAACGCGGACGCCGGGAAGTAGATCTCGCCGCGCACCTCGAGCAGCTCGGGCGGGTCGTCGCCGGCCAGCCGCTCGGGGATCTCGCGGATCGTCTTCACGTTGGACGTCACGTCCTCACCGGTGCGCCCGTCGCCCCGGGTCGCGCCGCGGACCAGCCGCCCCTTCTCGTACGTCAGGTTGATCGCCAGCCCGTCGACCTTGAGCTCGCAGATGAAGGTGGTCGGGCCGCCCGCGTCGCGCACCGTCCGGTCGGCCCAGGCCTGCAACTCGTCGAGGTCGAAGACGTTGTCCAGCGACATCATCCGCTCGGCGTGCTCGACCGGGGTGAACAGCGTGGAGAAGCTGCCGCCGACCCGCTGCGTCGGCGACTCGGGCGTACGCAGCGACGGGAACCGCTCCTCCATGGCCTCGAGCTCGCGCAGCTTCTTGTCGAACTCGGCGTCGGAGATCGTGGGCGAGTCGAGCACGTAGTAGCGGTATTGATGCCCGAGAAGCTCCTCGGCCAGCTCGGCGTGAGCGGCACTGACCTCTGACGGTGGATCTTCGGGCATCGCGGACCTCCGTGGCTCGACTTTCGAGGCTCACGTTAGTACCCGCCTATGACATTTCCCGGCCCACCGCGCTCTGCCGATCGGCTGACGCACCAGGCAGTTCAGGTGACCGGCGGGGTCGGTCAGGCCTCCACGAGACGACGACCGGCCTCCCGGCAGCCCTTCAGGGCACTGCGGACATAGCGGTCGCTCGCTCCCGCCAGGCCGCACGGCGGAGTCACGACGACCTGCTGCGGCAGCCGGGAGAGCGGGAAGCCGAGCCGCTTCCAGAGGGTCAGCACCCGCTCGGCGGTGACCTTGCCGTTCGTCTGGAACGCGCCGGCGAACAGGCCGAGACCGGCCTCCAGCAACTCACCGAGCGGGTCGAGCTCGGTGACCAGCGAGAGGTCGAGGGCGACGGCGGTGGCGCCGGCATCGCGGACGACCTGGAGCGGCACGTCCGGCGCGCAGCAGTGCACCACCACGGGTACGCCCACGGTCTCGACGATCGTGCGCAGCGCGGTGGCCGCGTCGGGCCCGTCGACCGCCCGGTACGCGCTCAGCCCACTCTCCGTCGGCACGCGCCCGGCGATCACGGCGGGCATCGACGGCTCGTCGATCTGCAGCAGCACCCGGGCCCGCGGCAGCCGTTTCTGCACATCGGCGACGTGCCGCCGTAGCCCCTCGGCCAGCGAGTCGGTCAGGTCCCGGACGGCGCCGGCGTCGCGCAGCAGCCGGCCGCCGATCGGCAGGTCCACGCTCGAGGCCAGCGTCCACGGCCCGGCCGCCTGGACCTTGATCGTCCCGGCGAACCGGTCGCCCTGCTCGGTCAGCTGGTCGAGATCGCGTTCCATCAGGTCGGCCGTGCGCCGCATGTCGGCGCCCGGGCGCGGCGCCACCTGCCACCGGCCGGCGTAGACCTGCACCGGCAGCTCGACCAGGAAGCCCGCGCTGCGGCCGATGATGTCGGAGCCCGGGCCGCGGGCCGGCAGCTCGGCGAGATGCGGGAGGTCGGGCAGCTCGCCGAAGATCAGCCGCTGCGCCTCGGCGATGTCCTCGCCGGGCAGCGACCCGATCCCGGTGGCCGAGCCGGCGGGCCAGGGAAAGTCAGCCATTTCCCGCGCCGGTGATCGTCGCCGAGCCGAGGACGATGTCGCCCGCCGGGTCCGTCCGGTATGCCACGAGGGCCTGGCCGGCCGCGATGCCTCGCGCCGGCGTGCGCAGCTGCGCGGTCACCGTGTCGCCGTCGACGGTCACCACACCGGGCACCACCTCGCCGTGCGCGCGCATCTGGATGTCGCACTCGATCGGGCCGCGGCCGGCGTGCCAGATCGGCCGGGCCGCGGTCACGACGGAGACCTCCAGGGCCTCGCGCGGCCCGACGGTGACGGTGTTGGTCACCGGGGTGATCGACAGGACGTAGCGGGGCTTGCCGTCGGCGGCGGGCACCCGCAGGTCGAGGCCCTTGCGCTGGCCGATCGTGTATGCGTACGCGCCCTCGTGCCGGCCCACGGTCGCGCCGGTGCGGGCGTCCACGATGTCGCCCGGCGCCTCGCCCAGCCGCTCCCGCAGGAAGCCCCGGGTGTCACCGTCGGCGATGAAGCAGATGTCGTGCGAGTCCGGCTTCTCGGCCACCGCCAGGCCCCGCTCGGCGGCCTCCGCGCGCACCCGGGCCTTGGTCGAGTCGCCCAGCGGGAAGATCGCGCGGTCCAGCTGTGCCCGGGTCAGCACGGCCAGCACGTACGACTGGTCCTTCGCCGGGTCGACGCTGCGCCGCAGCAGCCCGTCGGCGCCGAGCCGGGCGTGGTGACCGGTGACCACGGCGTCGAAGCCCAGCGCCACCGCACGATCCAGCACCGCGGCGAACTTGATCTTCTCGTTGCAGCGCAGGCAGGGGTTCGGGGTACGCCCGGCCGCGTACTCCGCCACGAAGTCGTCCACCACGTCGTCGTGGAACTGCTCGGCCATGTCCCACACGTAGAACGGGATGCCGATGACGTCGGCCGCCCGGCGGGCGTCCCGGGAGTCCTCCAGCGTGCAGCAGCCCCGCGCGCCCGTCCGGAACGTCTGCGGGTTCCGCGACAGCGCCAGATGCACCCCGGTGACGTCGTGACCGGCGTCGACGGCGCGCGCGGCGGCGACGGCGGAGTCGACCCCGCCGGACATCGCCGCAAGAACACGCATGGACTCACCCTATCGACTCAGCGGGTGAGCGTCCCTCGCAGGAGACTGTCGCCACTGTGCGCGGAGTTCCCGTCGTGCGCCTCGGCCGACACGTCGACCGTCCGATAGCGGTTCAGGTCGGTGCCGGGCGGGATCGGGAGCACCACCTCGGACCGGTCGCCGAGGCTGCCCAGCGACTGCATCTTGCCCGGCTCGTCCGGGTTCAGCAGCCAGACCTCGTAGTAGCCGGCGGTCAGCGGCAGGTTCGACACGTCCACCCGCAGCTCGTCGCCGGCCAGCACCTCAGCGTCGCCCCGCGCGCTCGGCGGCGCTTCCTTCAACGGCGCCAGCGTGGCCTGAGCGGTGACCGGCGGAGTGGCCGGCCGGGTCACCCACACCGTCCCGGCGACCGCGATCGTCGCGGCGACGGCAGCGGCCAGCACCGGCACGAGCCAGCGGCGGCGCGGAGCGCGGATCCGGACGGTGGGGACCGGCGCCGCCGTGGCGGCGGCGATCCCGTCCCACACCCGCTCCGGCGGCGCCGGCAGATCCACCAGCCCCTGCGTCTCTGCGCCCAGCGCGGCGACGTGCCGAAGCTCGCCCATCTCGGCGCGGCAGACGGCACACACCGCGAGGTGCGCGGTCTCGGTCTCCTCCGGCATGTCCTCAGCGAGCGCGAGAAGAACCAGCCGATCGGGTTCCAGATGCGGCACCGTCCACCTCCCATCGCCGTCGCAGGCTTGCCATTCCCCGTCGTATGTGACTTTTCACGGTGCCCAGCGGCAGGCCGGTCACCGCAGAGATCTGCGGGTGTGTCAGGTCGTCGTAGAACGCCAGCTCCAGCGTGCGCCGCTGCTCGGCCGGCAGGCCGGCCAGCTCGTCGGCGACCACCAGCCGGTCCAGCACGCGTTCCGGCGCGTCCTCGGGCGGTGGCGTGGGCAGCGCACGGACCGACTCCGCCACCCGCCCGTCCCGCTCGGCGGCGCGCAGCCGGTCGACCGCCTTGCGCCGGGCGATGCCGAGCAGCCAGCCCAGCATGCCGCCGCGCTCGGGATCGAAGGTGCCGCGCCCCTGCCACGCCGCCACGAAGGTCACCTGTGTGACGTCCTCGGCGTCGGCACGGTTCGCCAGTAGACGGCAGGCCAGGTGGAACACGGCGCCACCGTAGCGGTCGTAAGCGATCCGCAACGCATGTTCGTCGCCCGCACGGAAGTGCTCAGCGAGCTCGTGATCGGCGCTCATCGACCTCCCTCCGCCGTTCCCCTGCTTGATAGTTCGCCCGGTGGCCCGGTTGCGGATGCAGTTTTTCGAATTCGTGTGCATCCATCGACGCCATGCACGACGAAACAACCGGGTGTCCATCGACAACAACGAGGAGAACCCATCATGCGCTTCATTCGTCTCGCCGTCGCGGCGGGCGCCGGTGCCATCGGCCTGGCCCTGCTGAGCACCCCCGCGTATGCGGCCACGTCCCAGGTCTCCGTGGTGCACGGCATTCCCGGCCAAGCGGTCGACGTGTACGTGAACGGCGACAAGGCTCTGAGCGACTTCCAGCCCGGCAAGGTGGCCGGCCCGCTGAAGCTCGAGGAGGGCAGCTACGACATCGTGCTCACCAAGCCCGGCGACCCGGTGAGCAGCGCTCTGCTCAAGGTGGACAACGCCGAGGTGCCGGGCGGCGCCAACATCAGCCTGGTCGCGCACCTGAAGGCGGACGGCGACCCGACGCTGACCCCGTTCGTCAACGACATCAGCAAGCTCGACCCGGGCCAGGCCCGGCTGATCGTGCGGCACACCGCCGCGGCGCCCGCCGTGGACATCCGGGCCGGCGGCAAGCCGGTCTTCGAGGACGTGACCAACCCCAAGGAGGGCAAGGCCGACCTGCCGGCCGGCTCGGTCTCGGCCGACGTCGTGCTCGCCGGCACCGACACCGTGGCGATCGGCCCGGCGGACCTCAACCTCGGCGAGGGCACCGCGACCATCGTCTACGCCATCGGCTCGGCCGAGGACGAGACCCTGGCGCTGACCACCCAGACCATCAAGGGCCTGCACTCGGCGCCGGGCGGCGTGCCCAGCGGCAGCGGCGGCCTGACCGACCAGGGCCCGTCCGCACCGTGGTACGCCGTCGCGGCCCTCGGCCTGATCCTGGTGACGTTCGGCATCCGGCGGCTCGCGCGTTGAGACGAGCCGTCCTCTGCATCGCCTCCGGTCTGGCGTTGCTGATCACCTTCGGCGTGGTGGCGTGCCAGAGCGCGCCCCCGTCGTCGGTGGGCACGGAGAACGTGACCGCCCTCGCCTCGCCGTCTTCAACGCCTCCGGTCTCCCGGAAGAGCTCGGCGCCGACGGTGGCGAGGG
>NZ_JBFAZH010000182.1:0-9327 GCF_040681735.1 Actinoplanes sp. NPDC051633
GAGGCGTTGGCGGCGACGCCCACGCCGGCGACGCTGATGCCGGCCATCAGGGCGGCCGCCAGCACGGTGTTGCGGCCGCGAACGCCGACTGCGACGCGGCGGCCGGTGCGCGGGCGCGGATGCGGCCCGGCGGTCGCGATCCGCGGCAGCAGGTCGGCCGGGGTGAGCGGGGCGTCGGAGGCGAGCAGCGCGAGGTAGGCGGCGGCCGCGCCGTCCGACCGGAGGGGCCGCGTCGACGCGAGCAGGTCGCGGTAGGCGCGCTCGGCGTCGTCGACCGGGGTCAGCGGGGCGGCGGAGGCCAGGAGCTCGAAGTAGGCCCGCATGCCGGCGTCATCGGAGTGTGCTGGGGTGACGGCGCTCTGCTGCACGACGGGTTGACCCTCCAAGGCTTCGAAAACGGACCGACATATGTGCTGTCGGCCGCTTCGCGGCGCCATGAAGGCGGATCAGTGCAGATCAACCAAGCTGCAACTCAGGAGGCGGCGAGATCGCCGTAGACCAGCTCCATCTTGAGCTTGATGTCGACGCCGTGCTCGCGCAGGAACGGCACCGGGTCGGTGGGCCGGCCGTCGACGTGGATCTCGAGGTGCAGGTGCGTGCCGTACGAGGCGCCGGTGTTGCCGACCTCGGCGATCACCTGCCCCGGCTTCACCACGTCGCCCTTTTTCACCAGCAGCCGGCGGGAGTGGGCGTAGATCGCCTCGCTGCCGTCGTCGTGCTTGATGGTGATGGCGTAGCCGTACCCGCCCATGTAGCCGGCCTGGGTCACCTTGCCGCCGTGCACCGCCTTGTACGGGGTGCCCTCGGAGGTCGCCAGGTCGATGCCGGGGTGCAGCTTGCCCATCCGGACCGCGTACGGCGAGGTGAACTGGTAGTCGTCCAGCGGGAGCACCCAGGCCCGCGCCTCGATCTGGGCGTCGGTCAGCTTCGCGGCCTTGTTCTTGCCCCGATCCGAACGGTCGGCACGCGCGGCGTCGTTGTTGCGGGCGGCGATATCCTCGGAGATCTTGGAGCTCTCGAGGTCGCGCAGCACGTTCGGGCTGACGGCCTTGGCGTCCGGGAAGCTCGAGGCCGAACCCAGCGCGACCACACCGGCCCCGACGAACGCCGCGGCGCCGACAACGGCATAGCGGCTGCGGGGTGGGGTGGCTACGCGTCGGCGACCGCGATAGCGATCGGGCTCGGACGACAAGCGCTGACGCACGTACGACCCTCCGTCGACACTGCATATAAAAGGCCGGCTGGGACGACCCCTAAGGGTGTCGGCCGGGCTACATCCGGGGTTAACCGGTTGACAGCCGTGGGCCACGGTAACGAAGCGGCGTCCGTGTCACAAGTCGCACCGCCAATTCCCTGACAGTTACGTATCAGCCCCGTGGAGCGAATGTCCGACTTCGTTACCTTTTCGTGCGAGAGTCGTTGCTAGCTCTCCGCTATTGAGTCGCGAGCAGAAAGTTATGTGACGCAAATAATAGAGAGCGAATGCGGGGCGTAATCGAGCGCGTTGCGCCAGTCGGCTTCCCGGCGTACCCCCCGCGGGTTACCGTTCGTTCAGGTGGGCTCACAGGGGCCGTTCGTCGAGGAGGGGTCGCAGATGCAGGCGAGGATCCGGGTCGTGGTGGCCAAACCGGGCCTGGACGGCCATGACCGTGGCGCCAAGGTGGTGGCGCGGGCCCTGCGGGACGCCGGTATGGAGGTCGTCTACACCGGCCTGCACCAGACGCCCGAGCAGATCGTCGAGACCGCGATCCAGGAGGACGCGGACGCGATCGGTCTTTCCGTGCTCTCCGGCGCGCACATGACGCTGTTCCGGAGGGTGATGGAGCTATTGGCGGAACGTGACGCACGCGACATTGTCGTGTTCGGCGGCGGCATCATTCCCGAGGACGACATCGCCGAATTGCAGAAACTCGGCGTCGCGAAGATATTCACACCGGGCGCGACCACCGCATCCATCATCGAATGGGTACGCGCCAATGTCTCGAGCCCGGTGAGCTGACGACCGCCGGCTTTCGGATCGCCCGGCATCGGGGGCACCGGGGCGAATCTGAAGTAGGCGCAGGTCAATGCCGGGCAAGGGGAGAGGCCGGACGCACCCCTCACACGTCCGGCCTCTCTATGCACGATGCCCCGCCGCCACCCCTCGACCGACAGGGCATCGGCCGCTTCCACCGGCCCGCTCAGCGCTCCGACATCACACTCAACGAGACCTGTCAGCGGGGGTTACGCGACTTCCCGCAAGTTTCTTCCCCGGTGACACGGTGGTGCTTGTGTGCGGTCTTGCACACCGCGCACCCGCGCCGCTGCGGAACCCCGGAGAGTGACCCAGCCTTCAGTCAGGTCAAGGGCGGCGGTGGAGATGAGGACGGCTAGTCTCCAGTTGAGGCTTGCCGGTGGCGCCGGGACGACGCGCCGCGAAAGGAGACCAGTGGACCTGTTCGAGTATCAGGGGCGCGATCTGTTCGAACGGCACGGGCTGCCCGTGCTGGGCGGCGGCGTCGCAGAGACCCCGGAGGAGGCGCGCGTCATCGCCGAGCGTCTGGGCGGCAAGGTGGTCGTCAAGGCGCAGGTGAAGGTCGGCGGCCGCGGTAAGGCCGGCGGCGTGAAGCTCGCGGACGGCGCGGACGAGGCGCAGGCCCGGGCCGGGGACATCCTCGGCATGGACATCAAGGGCCACACCGTGCACAAGGTGATGCTGGCCGAGACCGCGGACATCACGGAGGAGTACTACTTCTCCTACCTGCTGGACCGCGCCAACCGCACCTTCCTCTGCATCGCCAGCGTGGCCGGCGGCATGGAGATCGAGACAGTCGCCGAGGAGCAGCCGGACCGGGTGGCCAAGATCGCGATCGACGCCAACCAGGGGGTCGACGAGGCCAAGGCCCGCGAGATCGTCGCCGCGGCGCAATACCCCGCCGAGGTCGCCGAGCAGATCGTCGACATCGCGGTGAAGCTGTGGCAGGCCTTCGTGGCCGAGGACGCCACGCTGGTCGAGGTCAACCCGCTGGCGAAGGTCGGCGACGGCCGGGTGCTGCTGCTGGACGCCAAGATCACGCTGGACGAGAACGCCGGGTTCCGCCACCCCGACCACGAGGCGCTGGTCGACCAGTCCGCGGTCGACCCGCTGGAGCAGCAGGCCAAGGCGAAGAACCTCAACTACGTGAAGCTCGACGGCGAGGTCGGCATCATCGGCAACGGCGCCGGCCTGGTGATGTCCACTCTCGACGTGGTCGCGTACGCCGGTGAGGGCCACGGCGGCGTGAAGCCGGCCAACTTCCTCGACATCGGCGGCGGCGCCAGCGCCCAGGTGATGGCCGACGGCCTCGAGGTGGTGCTTTCCGACCCGTCGGTGAGGTCGGTGTTCGTGAACGTCTTCGGCGGCATCACCGCCTGCGACGAGGTGGCCAACGGCATCGTGCAGGCCCTCGCGCTGCTCGGCGAGCGCGGCGAGCAGGTCACCAAGCCGCTGGTCGTCCGGCTCGACGGCAACAACGCCGAGGCCGGCCGCGCGATCCTCGGCGGCGCCAACAACCCGCTGGTCCAGCGGGTGGACACGATGGACGGTGCGGCCGAGCGTGCCGCCGAGCTCGCGGCTGCGGGGAAGTGACGAGATGGCTATCTGGCTCACCAAGGACTCCAAGGTCATCGTCCAGGGCATGACCGGCTCGGAGGGGTCGAAGCACACCCGGCGCATGCTGGCCGCCGGCACCAACGTCGTGGGCGGCGTCAACCCGCGCAAGGCCGGCACCACGGTGGACTTCGACGGCACGTCTCTCCCGGTGTTCGCGAGCGTCGGCGAGGCGATCAAGGAGACCGGCGCGGACGTGTCGGTCATCTTCGTGCCGCCGGCCTTCACCAAGGGGGCAATCGTCGAGGCCATCGACGCCGAGATCCCGCTCGCCGTGGTGATCACCGAGGGCGTGCCGGTGCAGGACTCGGCGGCCGCCTGGGCGTACAACATCGCGAAGGGCGAGCGGACCCGCATCATCGGGCCGAACTGCCCGGGCATCGCGTCGCCGGGCGCCAGCAACGCCGGCATCATCCCGGCCGACATCACCCCGGCCGGGCGCATCGGCCTGGTCTCCAAGTCGGGCACGCTGACCTACCAGATGATGTACGAGCTGCAGGACATCGGCTTCTCGACCTGCGTCGGCATCGGCGGCGACCCGGTCATCGGTACCACCCACATCGACGCGCTCAAGGCCTTCCAGGACGACCCGGAGACCGACGCGATCGTGATGATCGGCGAGATCGGCGGCGACGCCGAGGAGCGTGCGGCCGACTTCATCAAGGCCAACGTCACCAAGCCGGTGGTCGGCTACATCGCCGGCTTCACCGCCCCGACCGGCAAGACCATGGGCCACGCCGGCGCCATCATCAGCGGCTCGGCGGGCACCGCCGACGCCAAGAAGGTCGCCCTGGAGGCGGCCGGGGTCAAGGTCGGCAAGACGCCGAGCGAGACCGCGCGCTTGATGCGCGAGATCATGAGCTGAGCTCGGATACGTTCACACGACGACGGCGCGCCGCCGCTCGGGTTTCCCGGGATGCGGCGCGCCGTCGTGTCAGAGTAGGCGGCGATGCCGGACACTCCCGACCGTCCCGACGGCTCGGCGGACCACGACGACATGGTCGCCGAGGCGGGGGACGACGCCGCCCGGGAAACGGTGCGCGTCGACCTGGCGAGTCATCCGACCCGAGCCATCGACGCCCGTCCGACCGTGGCACTGAACCGCGAGACCGTCCTGATCCCGCGGCAGCGGGACCAGAAGAACCGGGCTCCGCTGCCGATCGCCGCGGGCTTCGCCACCCTCTGGGCCGCCCTGCTGTCCTACCTGCCGGTGGCCGTGATCATCGGCCTGGCGCGCACCTTCGAGGACGCCGGCGGGCTGGCCGGCGCGGCCGGTGGCGGGCTGGCCGCCTGGCTGCTCGGCCACGGCGTGCCGCTGGGCACCTCGATCGGCCCGGTCTCCCTGGCGCCGCTGCTGCTGACCCTGCTGGCCGGCTGGCGGCTCAACCGGGCCGGCCTGCACGTCACCCGCGCGATCGGCGCGCGCCGCACCGGCTCGCTGCGGGCGGCGTTCACGGTGGCCGGCACGGTCGGTCTCTGGTACGCGTTCTTCGGCGCCCTCGCCGCGATGCTGATCACCGGTGAGACGCTGACCGTCCCGCCGATGCGCGCGGCGGCCCACTTCTTCGTGATCGGCCTCGTCGGCGCGCTGGTCGGCTCGCTGCGCGGCACGGACGCGGTGGTGCTGTTCGCCCGCAAGCTTCCGCCGGTGGTGCGCCACGGGTTGCGCACCGGGGTGGTGGCGGCGCTGCTGATCCTGGCGGCGGGGGCCGCGTGCACCGGTCTGTCGGTCGCCTTCGGTGGCGGCGAGGCGGCGGACATGATCTCCGCGTACCGGACCGGGGTCGCCGGGCAGGCCGGGATCACGCTGGTCAGCGTCGCGTACGGGGCGAACGCCGCGGTGTGGGCGGCGGCGTACCTGTTGGGGCCGGGTTTCGCGCTGGGCGCCGGCACGTCGGTCGGGCTGACCGAGGTGGTGCTCGGGCCGCTGCCGACGCTGCCGCTGCTGGCCGGCCTGCCCGCCGGTCCGATGGGCGCCACCGGTGTGTTGCTGCTGGCGGTGCCGGTGCTCGCGGGTCTGTTCGCCGGTGGGCTGCTGACGCAGCGCCTGCGCCGCGACCAGCCGGATCCGGGATGGTCGCTGGTGCTGGGCTCGGCCGCCGCCTCCGGCCCGATCGCCGGTCTGATGCTGGGCCTGCTCGCCTGGATGTCCGCCGGGTCGCTCGGCGACGGCCGGCTGGCCTCGATCGGCCCGAACCCGTGGCTGGTCGGCCTGGTCACGACGGCGGTGGTCGCGGTGGCCGCGTTGCTGGGCGCCGCCGCAGGCCGGTCCTTCCGCAACAAGAAATAGCCGCAACAAGGAGCGCCCCGGCCGAGTCGGCCGGGGCGCTCCTTTGTGTGGCTTGATCAGCTGTTGGTGAAACCGCTGTAGGCGCCACTGAACGCGGCGATCGCGTTACCGATGAGCGACAGCGCCGCGATCGCGAAGCCGATGTAGGCCAGCGTCGGCGGCTTGCCGACCTTCTTCGCCTCGGTCAGGCACAGGACCGAGAAGACGATCCCGAGGATCGGGCAGCAGAGCGAGAAGACGATGCCCAGGACACCCCAGAGCGTCACCTTGTCGTTGCCGGCCGCGGCAGGCGGCTGCTGTCCGTAGTAAGGGGGTGGCGTCACGTGGTTCCTCCGTGTGGAAACGACTTGCTGAGAATTCGGTGAAAGAGACGGGCAGCGTAACCGATGATCAGCAGTTTGTGGTGTCCGTGACACCGACCCGTGTGCGGCACGCCGTGCCCGCGGAGATAGGGTGCTCGGGTGACCGACCCAGCGCCCGCCCGCCTGGTCGTCCTTCTCTCCGGCTCCGGCTCCAACCTGCAGGCATTGCTCGACGCCTCCGCCGATCCCGCATACGGCGCACAGGTCGTGGCCGTCGGCGCCGACCGGGACGGCATCGCCGGGCTCGACCGTGCCACCGCCGCCGGTGTGCCCACCTTCGTGGCCCGGATCAAGGACTTCCCGAGCCGCGACGCCTGGGACGCCGGGCTCACCGCGCTGGTCGCCGAGCACAAGCCCGACCTGGTCATCTCGGCCGGCTTCCTCAAGCTGGTCGGGCGAGCGTTCCTGGCCACGTTCGGCGACCGCTACATCAACACGCACAACGCGCTGCTGCCGTCGTTCCCGGGCATCCACGGCCCGCGCGACGCGCTGGCCTACGGCGTGAAGATCGCCGGCGCCACCCTCTTCTTCGTCGACGCGGGCGTCGACACCGGCCCGATCATCGCCCAGGTCAGCGTCCCGGTGCTGGACGACGACACCGAGGAGACGCTGACCGAGCGGATCAAGGTCGCCGAGCGGGCGCAGCTGGTCGAGCAGGTCGGCCGCCTGGTCCGCGCAGGCTGGACCATCAAGGACAGGAAGGTACGAATCAATGGCTGAGGGCCGACGCCCGATCCGCCGGGCACTGGTGAGCGTCTACGACAAGACGGGCCTCACCGAGCTCGCGCAGGCGCTGCACGACGCCGGCGTCGAGGTGGTCTCCACCGGCTCGACCGCGACCAGGATCGAGGCGGCCGGCGTGCCGGTGACCCGGGTCGAGGAGCTCACCGGATTCCCCGAGTGTCTCGACGGCCGGGTCAAGACGCTGCACCCCGGCGTGCACGCGGGGCTGCTCGCCGACCTGCGGCTGCCGGCCCACGAGGCGCAGCTCGCCGAGCTCCGGGTCCAGCCCTTCGACCTGCTGGTCAGCAACCTCTACCCGTTCACCGAGACGGTCGCCTCGGGCGCGAGCGAGGACGAGTGCGTCGAGCAGATCGACATCGGCGGCCCGGCGATGGTGCGCGCGGCGGCCAAGAACCACCCCTCGGTGGCCGTGGTGACCGCCGTCAGCGCGTACCCCCTGGTCCAGCAGGCCCTCGACGAGGGCGGTTTCACGCTGATGCAGCGCAAGCAGCTCGCGGCTCGCGCGTTCTACGACATCGCGCAGTACGACATCGCGGTGGCCAACTGGTGTGCCACCACGCTGGCGCCGGCCGACTGGCCGGAGTTCGCCGGGATCGGGCTGACCGTCGCGGCGCCGTTGCGCTACGGCGAGAACCCGCATCAGCAGGCCGCGCTCTACGCCGATCCCGCCGCGCCGCCCGGGCTGGCCAACGCCACGCAGCTGCACGGCAAGGAGATGTCCTACAACAACTACGTCGACGCGGACGCCGCCTGGCGCAGCGCGAACGACTTCACCGAACCGTGCGTCGCGATCATCAAGCACGCCAACCCGTGCGGCATCGCGATCGGCGCCGATGTGGCCGAGGCGCACCGCAAGGCGCACGCGTGCGACCCGGTGTCGGCCTTCGGCGGCGTCATCGCGGTGAACGGCGAGGTGACTCAGCAGCTGGCCGAGCAGCTCGGCGACATCTTTACGGAGGTGATCGTCGCGCCGTCCTACGCCGCCGAAGCGGTGGAGACGCTGCGGGAGAAGAAGAACCTGCGGATCCTCCTCGCGCCGCGGTGGGCTCCGGCGCCCGCCGAGATCAGGCAGATCGGCGGCGGCGTGCTGGTGCAGATGGCCGACCGGATCGACGCCGACGGCGACGACCCGGCCAACTGGACGCTGGCCACGGGCCCGGCCGCCGACGAGGAGACGCTGCGGGATCTGGCCTTCGCGTGGCGGGCGATCCGCAGCGTCAAGAGCAACGCGATCCTGCTGGCCCACGACGGCGGCACGGTCGGCGTCGGGATGGGCCAGGTCAACCGGGTCGACGCGGCGCACCTGGCGGTCAACCGGGCGGGGGCCGACCGGGCCCGCGGCAGCGTGGCGGCCAGCGACGCGTTCTTCCCCTTCCCGGACGGGCTGGAGGTGCTGATCGCGGCCGGCGTCAAGGCGGTCGTGCAGCCCGGCGGGTCCATTCGCGACAATCTCAGCATCGAGGTCGCGGAGAAGGCGGGTCTCACGCTGTACCACACGGGGACGAGGCACTTCTATCACTGACGAGCGCTTCGTACACAACGAGACCTTCCGCGGGCAGGACTGGGCGCTCGCGGAAGAGGGCCGTGTGCACTACGAGGACTGCGCGTTCCACGACGTCGACTGGTCCGAGTCACTGCTCACCGCCTGCACCTTCACGCACTGCCAGTTCGGCAACGTCCGCTTCAACGCCGCCGTGCTGACCCGCTGCGCGATCGTGCAGTCGACGATGACCCGGTGCTCGTTCTTCGACGGCACGCTGACCGACTGCAAGCTGACCGGCACCCAGTTCCTCGACTGCGCGCTGCGGCCGCTGACCATCGACGGCGGCGACTGGGGTTTCGTCGGGCTGCGCGGGCAGAACCTGACCTCGGCCAAGCTCGCCGGGCTGCGGCTGCGCGAGGCGGATCTGACCGGCGCCGACCTGACCCGGGCCGACCTCAGCGGCGCCGACCTGTCGAACGCGCGGCTCAAGGACGTGGTGCTCAAGGGCACGGACCTGCGGGGCGCGAATCTGGACGGAGTAGCACTGAAAGGCGTCGACATCACCGGCGCGAAGATTGACCTGGCCCAGGCGGTGCTGTTCGCCTCGGCATATGGTGCCGTGGTAAGCGGCTGATTCTTGGAGTGGAGAACATGGGTAAGAAGGTCACGGTTGTCGGCGCCGGTTTCTACGGGTCCACGACCGCACAGCGTCTGGCCGAGTACGACATCTTCGACACCGTGGTGCTCACCGACATCCTTGAGGGCAAGCCGGCCGGCATCGCGCTGGACCTCAACCAGTCCCGGCCGGTCGAGGGCTTCG
>NZ_JBFAZH010000183.1:0-9319 GCF_040681735.1 Actinoplanes sp. NPDC051633
GGCCGTCGCATAGCATAGCACGACGGCCGATGTCGACCCAAACGGGGTCGGCTCGAATTCACCGGCGCTGCAATAGCACCGTTACTTCTTTTCTATTGTGGTGCAATTGCCGGGCGGCCACCACCTCGAACTCCCCGGCGAGAAGCTCGAGGCAGCGGTCAACGGTGGCGAGGACCCGGTGCAAGCCTACCTTGAGCGTCACGACGGCCGTCGCCCCCTGCTTCAGGTGCCGGGCCGCGGTCACCATCAGCTCGGCGCTGAGCAGCGGCTCCATGCGCATGTCGTTCAGCGCCAGGTCCAGTCGCCGGCGATCGGCGCGGAGGAACTCGCCCGCCGTGGTGCGCAGGTGCCGGACGCCGGGATCGGCGGCCACGCGCGGGTCGAGGTCGCCGGGGTCGACGGCGAGCACCTCGAGGCCGCGCTGCCGGATGATGCGCGTCCAGCCGCCCGGGGCGGCGCCGAAGTCGACGGCCAGCCCGCGCGCGGGCAGCTCCACCGGGAAGGTCTGGAAGAGCTCCTCCAGCTTGAACTCGGCCCGGGACACCTGGTCATCGCCCCGGAAGAGCCGTACCCGGCCGCCCGGCCAGTCGCTGAGCGCGAGCCGCGCCTCGTTGAAGCCGACCAGCACCTCGCCGGGGGTGAGGCAGACGGAGAGGACGTGCTTGTGGCCGGCGCGGCCGGGCCGGAAGCCGTCGTCGCGCAGCCGGTCGACGACGAGCCCGGCGATCTCGGCCGGCCCCTGCTCGAACCGGTTGCGGCCGCTGACCCAGACCTGCACGGAGAGATCGGCCGGGCTCTCCCGCTCCGTGACGATCTCGAGCGCCCGCTCGGCCAGCCCGGCCGGATCGGGCAGGACGGCGGCCTCGGCGCTGAGATGCTTGATCAGCACGATGCGATGCTCGTCGCACGCCCGCGCGACGTCGGCCAGGTCGATCTCCGGCGCGGCGAAAACGCCGACGTCCGGGCCCAGGCGCTCTATCGAGATCTGCCGGCCGAAGCAATCTTCCAATTCGCGGCTGGCAATGTGAAAGGAATCCTCGGCGGCCGAAAAGATAATCCGATTGGCCACGGCGGCAATTCTATCAGTCGCAATGGAATGGAAAGAGGCGGGGATCACGTGGAGGGTCCGCGCTTTAACGGTTAAGTTGAGTTGGTGACCACTGCCCTGGAGAGCTCCCGGCTCGACGTCGCCAAGGTGGCGGTCGGGGTCACCTTCGCCACCAACGGTCTCGCGTTTGCCGGCTGGCTGGCCCGCGCGCCCGCCGTCCGCGACGACCTGCACCTGAGCGCGGCCGGCTTCGGCCTCCTGCTGCTCTGCCTTTCCGTCGCCGCGATCGCGTCGATCCCGCTGGCCGGGCCGCTGGTGCAGCGGATCGGCCCGGCCCGGGCGGTGCTGCTGGGCAGCACGTCGATGGTCTTCGGGCTGACCGCGCTGGGCCTCGGCACGGCGACCGGTTCGGTGTGGCTGGCCGGGCTCGGCCTGGTGCTGGCCGGCGCGGGCAACAGCACCTGGGACGTCTCGATGAACGTCGAGGGCGCCGACGTGGAGCGCCGCCTGGACCGCACCATCATGCCGCGTTTCCACGCCGGCTTCAGCCTCGGCACGGTGCTCGGCGCGGGGTTCAGCGCGGGCGCCGCGGCGGTGGGACTGCCGGTGTCGGGTCAGCTCTTCATCACGGCCGGCCTGACCGCGGTGGTGATGGTCGTTACCGTGCGCCGCTTCCTGCCCTGGGAGCCACTGCCGCCCGGGGAGAAGCCGGCGATGAGCGTGCGCCAGGCCTGGCGCGAGCCCCGCACGGTCCTGATCGGACTCATCATGCTCGGGTTCGGCTTCACCGAGGGCGCGGCCAACGACTGGTTGGCGATCGGCCTGGTCGACGGGTACGGCGCGAGCGAGACCATCGGCGCGATCGGCTTCGGGACGTTCGTCACGGCGATGACGCTGGCACGGCTCTTCGGCGGCGAGGCGATCGAACGCTGGGGCCGGGTCCGGGTGTTGCGGGCGACGGTCGTCTCGGCGGCGCTCGGCCTGCTGCTGGTCGTCTCCGGCATCTCGGTGCCGCTGGTCTTGCTCGGCGCGCTGCTCTGGGGTGCGGGCGCGTCGCTCGGCTTCCCGGTGGGCATGAGCGCGGCCGCGGACGACCCGGTCCGGGCCGCGATCCGCGTCTCGGTGGCGGGCTCCATCGGGTACGCGTCGTTCCTGGCCGGGCCGCCCCTGATCGGCGTGCTGGCCGAGCATGTCGGCGTACTGAACGCATTGCTCTGTGTCTTCGGCGCCCTCGCCATCGGCCTGTTCGCCAGCCGCGCCGCCAAACCGCTGCCCTCGGCTGAGCCCTGACGAACCTAGAAGATCAGCCCTCCAGGAAGTCGCCGATCAGCCGGGCGAGCAGCTCCGGCTGCTCGATCACCATCGCGTGCGACGCGTCCTCCAGCTGCAGATACCGGACAACGCTCGCCGCGGCCTGCTCGACGACGAAGCGACGGTGCGCCGCGTAGAGCTCCGCGAACGGCTCCTGCGCCGGCAGGTCCCGGGTCGACAGCACAACGAGCTCCGGGCACCGCGTCGCGGCATAGACCGGCCCAAGATCAAGTTCGTTCATCAGGGTACGCAGCTCCGCCGCCGTGCCCGCCCCGGGACGGATCGAGGTCTCCCCGTCCTTGTGCACGAGATTCCGGCGGAACCCCTCGATCCACACCTTCTCGTTGGCGCCCATGTCCCGGGCCGCCATCCGCTCACGTTCCACCAGGTCGGGCAGCTGATCGGCCGGGATGGTGCGGCCCATCCCGGCGTGCATCCGATCGAAGACCTCGTGCAGCCGCGCCAGCTCGGCGGCGGCCTTCCCCGGATCCATCCCGGGCAGCTGCGCCGGCGACGTGGGCGGCGGGTTCCCGTCGAGGTTGACGACCCCGGGTGACTCGGGATGCCGCTGCCCCCACAGTGCGGCGACCATCCCGCCGAGCGAATGCCCGACGACGGCCGGCGACTTCAGTTCCATCTGCACGACGACGGCGGCGAGATCGGCGAGCGCCGCATCCCACGACCAGGTCCCGTCCCCGGACCGCCCATGCCCCCGCAGGTCCACAGTGATCACCCGGTGCCGCCCGCGTAACGCCCGGGCCAGGGTGGTCATGGCGGCGAGGTTCCCGCCGGCCCCGTGCAGGAGCACCAGCGGCGCCGCGTCCCCGCCGAAGTCACGCACGGCAATGGGCAACTCCCCGGCATCGATGAGCCGATCGTTGATCACAACACTCCTCCACCTTCGCTCTGCCCGGGCGGTTCGCCAGGTCGATGCCGCGTGCGCAATCGATCGCGGACCGCCTCGGACGGGACGCCGCCGTCCGGATGCCGCGGCAACCGTCCCCGTCGCACCAGATCGTGCACGCCCTGCCGGGTGATCCCGAGCATCGCCCCCGCCGTGCCGTAGGACACCGAGGCCGCCGCCGGATGTCCCACCCGCCGCGCGGTCACCTGCCCGAGGGGCGTCCGCCACCAGTCGGCCGGCGGATCGAAGGCCCGATCCTCCGGATACAGCGACGAGATGAGCCGGGCCGTCATGTGCACGGCCTGCCGCGGGTCCCCGTCCCGGATCTCGTCGGCCCACCGCCCGGCCCGCACCCGCAGCAGCCCTCGCAGCGCATCCACGACCTCGTCCCCGTCGAGCAGCAACTCGAGCGGATCCAGTAGCCGCACGTCGAGCATCCGCAGAATCTGCTCGACCAGATCCTCGCGCTCACCCACCCCAACACCAAACGCCACTTGACACCCCGTGTCAAGCAAACAGTGGTAGCTCACCCACGCGTCCGGCCCGCGCAAAGGTGGCTCGGCTACCACTTTGTGTGGGTGCGCGCGGCCGTTCCTATGGTTGGGGGATGGATGAACGCCGGTTGCCGCGGGCCGGGCGGCCGCTGGCCGAGCCGCATCCGGCGCGTCTCGATCCCCGGCATCCCCGGCGGCGGGAGATCCTCGAGGCGCACCAGGCAGCCCTCGACGCCGGGGAAGCGGGCTACCTCGATCCCGACTCGGGACTGTTCGTGCTTACCGCCGGGTTTCTGGCCAGGCGTGGGACCTGCTGCGGACGCGGTTGCCGGCATTGTCCGTACTACGACGGTCCCGCCGAGAGTTAGTGGGCGTCGACGAAGACCCGCGACGCCACCTCGCGGGGCAGCCGGATCTTGTCGCCGGACCGGTCGATGGTCACCCCGTCGCGCTCCTGCGCCACGGTGACCGTCGCGCCCGGGTCGATGCCCGCCGAGTGCAGCTGACGCAGCACGTCGACGTTGGTCTGCACGCTCTCGCAGATCCGCCGCACCACGACGCTGCCGGACAGGCCCGGGAACGCGAGGTTGCGTTCCGGCGCGTCCAGCTCGCTCGGCACGGTCGTCTCGTCCAGCGCGGCGAGCCCCGGGATCACGTTGCCGTACGGCGAGCGGGTCGGCTTGTTCAGCAGCTCGTAGACGCGCTTCTCCACCGAGTCGCTCATCACGTGTTCCCACCGGCAGGCCTCGTCGTGGGCCTCCTCGTAGGGCATCCCGATGACGTTGACCAGCAGCAGCTCGGCCAGGCGGTGCTTGCGCATGACGGAGACCGCGGCGGCCCGGCCCTGCTCGGTGAGCAGCAGGTGGCGGTCGTTCTCCACGGTCAGCAGCCCGTCGCGTTCCATCCGCGCGACCGTCTGACTGACGGTCGGACCGCTCTGGTGCAGCCGCTCGGCGATGCGCGCGCGCAGCGGCGTGACACCCTCCTCCTCGAGCTCGAGGACGGTGCGCAGGTACATCTCGGTGGTGTCGACGAGGTCGTGCTTGTGCGTTGACGCCTTCACGATGGGTCCTCCCAGCAGCGATATTACCTCGCAGCTGCGTGCTGCCCGGTGGGTGCCAAGACTGTACCGTGCGACGATGGCGCCATGGCGGACGGCGCGACGGCGGTGGTCTGGGACGAGTCCCTGCTCGGCTACGACATGGGTGACCATCCGCTCGACCCGGTGCGGGTCGAGCTGACCATGGCTCTGGCCCGTGAGCTGGGCGTCCTTGATCGCCCCGGGGTCCGGATGGTCGTCCCGGAGCCGGCCGGCGAGGAAGCGCTGACCCGGGTGCACAGCGCGGAGTATCTGGCGGCGGTCCGCGTCGCGCCGAATGATCCCTTCTTCCGCGGCTGGGGGCTGAACACCGCGGACAATCCGGTGTTCCAGGGCATGCACGAGGCCAGTTCCCGCGTCTGCGGCGCCACCCTGGCCGCTGCCGAGGCGGTCTGGCGCGGCGAGGTCACCCGCGCGGTGAACATCGCCGGTGGCCTGCACCACGCCATGCCGTCGCGGGCGTCGGGCTTCTGCGTCTACAACGACCCGGCGGTGGCGATCACGCGGCTGCTCGACCAGGGCGCGGAACGCATCGCGTACGTGGACATCGACGTGCACCACGGCGACGGCGTGCAGGCCATCTTCTGGGACGACCCGCGCGTCCTCACGATCAGCCTGCACGAGACGCCGCTCGCGCTCTTCCCCGGCACCGGCTTCCCGGACGAGGTGGGCGGCAAGGGCGCGGAGGGCTCGGCGGTGAACCTCGCTCTGCCCCCGGGCACCGAGGACGCCGGCTGGCTGCGCGCCTTCAACGCGGTCGTCCCCTCGGTGCTCCGGGCGTTCGGCCCGCAGCTGCTCTTCAGCCAGTGCGGCGCCGACTCGCACCGCCTCGATCCGCTGGCCGACCTGCGGCTCTCGGTCGACGGTCAGCGGGCCGCCTACCTGCGGATCAGAGAGCTCGCCGACGAGCTCTGCGACGGCCGGTGGGTGGCCACCGGCGGCGGCGGGTACGCGCTGGTCGAGGTCGTACCCCGGGCCTGGACACACCTGCTCGCCGTGGCCACCGGCGACCCGCTCGACCCGGCCACCCCCACGCCACCGGCCTGGCGCGAGCTGGCCGCCCGGCGCCGCCCCGGCGCCGACATCCCGCTGGACATGACCGACGGCGTGACGCCGGCGATCGAGTCGTGGCAGCCGGGCACCACCCCCGATCCGATCGACAAGGCGATCCTGGCCACCCGCATGGCGGTGTTCCCGCTGCACGGCCTCGACCCGCACGACCCGCGGGACTGAGCCGTGGTCGACGTCCTTCTCTCCGACGGCACCGCGGTCCGCCTGCGCCAGATCCGGCCGGATGACGCACCGGCCATCGTGGACTTCCACTCCCGGATGAGCGAGCGCACCCGCTACCTGCGCTACTTCTCGCCGTACCCGCGGATCCCCGAGCGCGACCTGGAACGGTTCACCAACGTCGACCACGTCGACCGCGAGGCGTTCGTCATCGTCATGAACGACCGGATCACGGCGGTGGGCCGCTACGAGCGGCTGGGCCCGGAGTCGCCGGAGGCCGAGGTCGCGTTCGTGGTGGAGGACGCGCATCAGGGCCGCGGCATCGGCTCGGTGCTCCTGGAGCACCTCGCCGAGGCGGCCCGCGCGCACGGCATCGACACCTTCGTCGCCGAGGTGCTCCCGCACAACGGCGGCATGCTGCGCGTGTTCAGCGACTTCGGCTATCAGGTGACCCGCCGCTACGAGGACGGCGTGGTGCACCTGAGCTTCCCGATCGCGCCGACCGAGCAGAGCCGCGCCGTGCAGGAGAGCCGCGAGCAGCGCACGGAGGCGAGGTCGATCGCGCGGCTGCTGAGCCCGCGCGGGGTCGCGGTCTACGGCGCGAGTGCGAGCGGTCAGGGGATCGGCGCGGCGGTGCTCGGCCATCTGCGCGACGGCGGGTACCCGGGCGCCATCGTGCCGGTCCATCGCACCGCCGACCGGGTCGGGGGGCTGCCCGCGTACCCGTCGGCGGCGGATGCCCGCGCCGAGGTCGATCTCGCGCTGATCGCCCTGCCTCCCGACGGCGTCGCGGATGCCCTGCACGACGCGGCCGCGGCCGGCGCGGGTGGCCTGGTCGTCGTCTCGGCCGGCTTCGCCGAGGCCGGTCCGGAGGGCCGGGCGGCTCAACGCGCGCTGATCGACAGCGCCCGCGAGGCGGGACTGCGGGTGGTGGGGCCGGTCAGCATGGGGGTAGCCAATACCGATCCGGGGGTACGCCTCAACGCCACGCTCGCGCCCCGGCTCCCGGCGGCGGGCCGGGTCGGCTTCTTCAGCCAGTCCGGCGCGCTCGGGGTGGCCCTGCTCGCCGAGGCGGAGCGGCGCGGGCTCGGGCTGTCGAGCTTCGTGTCGGCCGGCAACCGGGCCGACGTCTCCGGCAACGACCTGCTGCAGTACTGGCAGGACGACCCGGGCACCGACGTGGTGCTGCTCTACCTGGAGACCTTCGGCAACCCGCGCAAGTTCGCCCGGCTGGCCCGCCGGATGAGCCGGGTGAAGCCGGTGGTCGCGGTGGCGTCGGCGATCCGCCGTCCACAGCCCCAACCGCCGCCCTCAACCGGACTGAAGGCCGTCCCGCCGGGCTTCGCGGGCGAGCTACCCGGCCCGGATGCCAACGCGGTGACCGCGCTCTTCGCCCGCTCCGGAGTGATCCGGGTGGACACCGTGGCCGAGATGTTCGACGTCGGGCTGCTGCTCGCGCACCAGCCGCTGCCCTCGGGCCGCCGGGTGGCGATCGCCGGCAACTCGTCCGCGCTGTCCGGGCTGGCGGTGGCCGCCGCCCGCGGCAACGGCCTGACCGTGGCGCCCGGCTATCCCCGCGACATCAGCCCGCAGGCCGGCGCGCACGAGTTCGGCGACCTGCTCGCCCAGGCGGCCGTGGACGAGAACGTGGACGCGCTGATCGTGGTCTTCGCGCCGCCGCTGCCCGGGCAGCTGGCCGACGACGACGCCGACTTCTCCGCGGCGCTGGCGAGCGTGGCCCTGGCCGGCGAGAAGCCGACCGTGGCGACGTTCCTGCTCGGACAGTCACCGCCGCGTGTCCCGTCGTATCCGTCGGTCGAGGAGGCGGTGCGGGCGCTGGGCCGGGTGGCGTCCTATGCGGACTGGTTGCGCCGCCCGCCGGGCGTGCTGCCCTCGTTCCCGCTGGCCGACAAGCCCGACCTGCTGGGGCAGTACGGCATCGACGTGGTCCCGTCCGTTGCCGCGGCGGCCGTCGAAGAGGTGCTGAAGGCGGCCGAGCAGGTCGGCTATCCGGTGGCCATCAAGGCGGCCGGCCGGGCCCTGCGGCACCGCATCGACCTCGGCGCCGTCCGCCTGGCGCTGGCCGACCCCGACGACGTCCGCACCGCGTACGCCGAGCTGCTCGCCGCCTTCGGCCCCGAGGTGCTGGTGCAGTCGATGGTCCCGCCCGGCGTGGCCTGCACGGTGGAGGTGGTCGAGGACCCGGCGTTCGGGCCGGTCGTCGGCTTCGGCCTCGGCGGGGTGGCCAGTGAGCTGCTCGGCGACATCGCCTGGCGGGCCGCGCCCCTCACCGATCGGGCCGCCGCGGCGCTGGTCGACGAGCCGCGCGCCGCGCCGCTGCTGCACGGTTACCGGGGTTCCGTGCCGGTGGACCGCGACGCGTTGATCGATCTGTTGCTGCGGGTCGGCCGGCTGGCCGACGACCATCCGGAGGTGCGGGGGCTGTCACTCAACCCGGTGCTGGCCCGGCCGGACGGCTTCTCGGTGCTGCACGCGCACGTGGAAACAGGGGAGGCCCGGCCGCGTCGCGACTCGGGCCCCCGGATGCTGAAGGGTTAGCTGAAGAGTTAGTTGCCGGCGTACGCCTCGAGGCGGGATGCGCGCTCCGGCGACCGGAGCTTCGACATCGTCACCTTCTCGATCTGCCGGATCCGCTCGCGGCTCAGACCGAACTCTCGGCCCACCTCGTCGAGCGTGCGCTGCCGGCCGTCGTCCAGGCCGAACCGCAGCCGGATCACCGCGGACTCGCGCTCCGACAGCGTGGAGAGCACGATCTCGACCTCGCTGCGCAGCTCGCCCTGCGCCACCGACTGGCCGGGCTCGGCGTTCGGGTCCACCGCGGCGACGAAGTCACCCAGTGCGCTCTCGCCGTCCTCGCCGACCGCCTGGTCCAGGCTGACCGGCTCCCGGTCGTACGAGATCAGCTCGATGATCTGGAACTCCGGCACGCCCATCGCCGTCGCGATCTCCGCGACGTTCGGCTCCCGGCCCAGCGACGTGGCCAGGTCGCGGCGGGCGCGGACCATGCGGTTGACCTGCTCGACCATGTGCACCGGGATGCGGATGGTGCGGGCCTGGTCGGCCATGGCGCGGGTGATGGCCTGGCGGATCCACCAGGTGGCGTACGTGGAGAACTTGTAGCCCTTGGTGTAGTCGAACTTCTCGACCGCGCGGATCAGGCCGAGGTTGCCCTCCTGGATCAGGTCGAGGAAGGCCATGCCGCGGCCGGTGTA
>NZ_JBFAZH010000184.1:0-9319 GCF_040681735.1 Actinoplanes sp. NPDC051633
ACTGCTCGAGCAGCTGATCGGAAGACGAGCCGCCCAGCACGACCACCGCGACGCGCACCGACGAGGCCGCCGCGACCGCGGCCACCGGCACACGCCAGTCGATCTCGGCGGATGTCGTGGCGACCATCCATGGGCCCCCGTCCGGCCACGGCTTCGACACAGCCGCCATCCTAGGGGCGGAGGCGCACGAAGGTGGCCCCCGGAATTCCCTCGCGAACGGCCCGTTGCGCGGTAGTGACAACGCCGCCGCCAGGGGTGTAACGTCCGCTTCCAGGACCGGCGTCTTCCCCCGTGGACGCCGGTCCTTTCGCTGTGCGGCCTCGGCGGCCGGCCCTCAGTGGGTCTCGGCGGCGGCCAGCCGCGTCAGCAGGGTGGCCAGTTGCCTGCGGTCGGCCGCCGTGAAGCCGTCGAGGATCTCCGCCTGCGCTTCGTCGATCGCCTGCTGCAGCCGGCCGAGGCGGCGGGCGCCGGCCCGCGTCATCGTCAGCGTCATCCGCCGCCGGTCGACGCCATCGCGTTCACGGCGGATCAGCCCCGCCTCCTCCGACGCCGTGACCAGCGCGGTGACGTCGCTGCGGTCCAGCCCGATCCGCCGGCCGAGGTCGGCCTGGCTCAACCCGCCGAACTCCTCCAGCGTCGCCAGCATCGCGAACTCAGCCCGGCTCCCGCCGAGCGCATCCAGCCGCGCACTCACCAGGCGACGGGCACGCGCCGCCCCCTGCGCCAGTTGCCAGCTCGTCAGCACGGCCAGACGCCGCGGAGGGGTGCCATCCATCCGATCATCATATATGTTGGTTATACCAACGTTGGTAAGACCAACAATCTGAGGGGTACGCGATGAGCACCGTGGAGATCACCCAGTTGATGTACCGGCTCTATGCCCTGCTGGACGACCGTGACTTCGACGGGCTCGCGTCCGTCTTCACCGCGGACGCCGACGGCCGCACTCCCGGCGGTCACGCCCGGGGCCGCGACACCCTGATCGCCCAGGCCCGCCGCAACCACGAGCAGATCCCGCGCCTGCAGCACCGGGTCAGCAACGTCCTGGTCGAGCCGGTCGGCGACGACGAGGCCCAGGTCCGCGCGGTGATCGACTCGGTCTTCGCCGACGAGAGCGCCACGCCGGCGTACCGGCTCGGCGAGGTCTATCGGGCGCGGGCCGTCCGGTCGGAGGGGGAGTGGCGCCTGGCGAGCTTCACCATGGAGCCGGTGTGGCAGAGCGGCACCCGGCCGATCGCCGGGCGACTGGCTGGATAGGACACGCTAGGTTCTGCGCATGGCACGGATCCTGTCGGGTCTCTTCTGGACGGTCATCGTCGTGACCTGTCCCGTCTTCTTCCTCGGCGCGATCCTCGTCTGGGCGGTCACCGCGCCCTTCGACCGGCGCAAGCTCGCCCTGCACCTGTATTCGTCGGCGTGGGCGGTGTTCTACGTGCGGGTGAATCCGCTCTGGCGCCTGCGTACCACCGGCCGGGCCCGGCTGCCCTGGCACGGGGCCGCGGTGATCGTCGCCAACCACGCGTCGTTCCTGGACATCCTGGTGCTGTTCGACCTGTTCCGGCCGTTCAAGTGGGTGTCCAAGGCGGAGATGTTCAAGATCCCGGTGATCGGCTGGAACATGTCGCTCAACGGGTATGTGCGACTGGTCCGCGGCAGCGGCGAGTCGGTGCGCCGCATGATGGCCCGCTGCGGCGAGCTGCTCGACCAGGGCACCCCGGTGCTGATCTTCCCGGAGGGCCGCCGCAGCGCGGACGGCCGGCTGCAGGCGTTCAAGGACGGCGCGTTCGAGCTTGCCATGCGGCATCGGGTGCCGGTCATCCCGGTGGCGGTCTCGGGCACCGGCCGCGCCCTGCCGAAGCACGGCATGATCCTGCGCGAGCGCGTCGACGCCCGGGTCGAGGTGCTGCCGGCGATCTGCCCGGCCGACTACGCGGAGGTGGCCGGCCTGCGCGACGCCGCGCGGGACCGGATCGACGCCGCGCTGAGCAAATGAGGATCGCGCACTTCTGCGACAGCCGGCCGGGCCGCATCGACGGCGTCTCCACATCGGCCACCCTGTCGGTCGAGCTCCTGCGCCGGGCCGGCCACGAGGTCGGCTTCTTCGCCCCGGCCCCGGCGCCGGCTGCTCGCGACGGCGACCACACCGGTCGCGGCGACCGCATCCGGACGGTGCCCATCCCGTTCCGCGATCTACGGCTCGCGGCGCCGTGGCTGCGCATTGATCCCGGCCCGGTCGACGTGATCCACGCGCACACCACCGGCCCGATCGGCATGGCCGGCTTCCGGCTCGCCCGGGAGCGCCACGTGCCGCTGGTCATCACGTGGCACACCGATCTGGTCGCGTACGGCGAACACTTCTTCGAGGTGCCGATCGGCGCCGCCTACTGCGCGCGGCGGCTTCGTCTGGGTTGGACGGCGGCCGAGACGCTCGAGCTCGCGGGGGCGCGGCGCCGGCAGCGGCTGCTCGACCTGGGGCGCGGCATGATGAGCTACGCGAGCGTGGTGCTGGCGCCGTCGGCGAAGACCGCGGCCGGGCTGGCCGAGTTCGGGGCGCTGCCGGCCGTGCGCGTCGTGCGTACCCCGGTGGTCCTGCCGGACGACGGCCGCACCCGCGCCGACGTGCGCGCCCACCTCGGCATCGCGCCGGACGTGCCGCTGGTGCTGTCGGTCGGCCGGCTGACCGGCGAGAAGAATCCGGAGCTGCTGATCCGCGCGTTCGAGGTGGTGCGCCGGCGGCTGCCGCGAGCGCGGCTGGTCGTGGTGGGCGCCAAGCAAGGGGCACGGGCGGTGCGCGCCCTGGTCCGTGACCTGTCACTGACCGACCGGGTGACGTTGCTCCCGCCGGTCCCGCGCGACGAGGTGGCGGGCCATTACCGGGCCGCCGACGTGCTCGCCTTCGCGTCGGGAACGGACACCCAGAGCCTGGTGCTGGCCGAGGCCGAGTCGCAGGGGCTGCCGGTGGTGCTGACCGACCGGGCGCTGACCGCGGACACCCCGTGGCGAATGTGCGCCGACCCCGAGCCGGAGCCCTTCGCCGCCGCGATCGCTCACATGCTGACCGACGACGCGCAGCGCGACCGCGCACGCCGGTCCGGCCTCGATGCCTACGCGTCCTACTCGGCCGACGACTACCTGGCCGAGCTGACCGCGGCCTACGAGTCCTGCCTCATCCACTGACGATCTTGCCGGAGGCGTCGACGACTTTGGTCTGCCAGTATTTGTCCCACTTGTCGTCGACGTGCTTCGGCTCCTGGCCGGCCGGATAGCGCACGTACCCGTCGGGCGGCTCCTCGCCCTCCGGCACGCACGCCGCGCCCGTCGTGTTGCCGACCGCCTTCACCGGATACTCGCCTCCGCCGCAGATCGCGTCCGCCCCACACCCGGTGAGCAGGGCGAGTGCGCAGGCGGCGACCAGAAGAATTCGCATGGTCTCAGCGTGATGTCCGGGGGCGATCAGCGCACGAGTACCCGTACTCATCGATCATTGACCTTGCGAGATGTGAGCGATAACAAATTGAGACCTGATGGGAGCGCTACCTAGCCTTGACGAGCGCTATTGAGAGCGTTAACACTGTCGAAACCTTGTGGGGCGGGTCACACGACACGAATCGTCGGAGGAAGCAATGTTGCTCAAGAAACTCGCGGGTGTGGTGCTGCTTGCCACCGCGATCACTGTCGCGGGGTGTGGTGACGGCAATGCGGTGTCGGGTGGCGGTGGCACCGGCGCCGACGACGGCAAGATCACGCTCGGGTTCTCGCAGGTCGGGGCCGAGAGCGGATGGCGCACCGCGAACACCAAGTCGATCCAGGAGTCGGCCGCCGCGGCCGGCATCGACCTGAAGTTCGCCGACGCCCAGCAGAAGCAGGCGAACCAGATCTCGGCGATCCGGTCCTACATCGCGCAGAAGGTGGACGTGATCGCCTTCTCGCCGGTGGTGGAGACGGGCTGGGACGCCGTGCTGCAGGAGGCCAAGGCCGCTAACATCCCGGTCATCCTCACCGACCGCGCGGTCGACTCGGAGGACAAGACGCTCTACAAGACCTTCATCGGCTCCGACTTCGTGCTCGAGGGGCAGAAGGCCGGAGACTGGCTGGTCAAGGAGTACGAAGGCAAGCCCGGCCCGGTCAACATCGTGCAGCTCGAGGGCACGACGGGCTCGGCGCCGGCCAACGACCGCAAGTCCGGCTTCGAGGAGAAGATCAAGGCGGACCCGAAATTCAAGGTCATCGCCTCGCAGACCGGTGAGTTCACGCGCGCCAAGGGCAAGGAGGTCATGGAGGCCTTCCTCAAGGCCAACCCCAAGATCGACGTCCTGTACGCGCACAACGACGACATGGGTCTCGGTGCGATCGAGGCGATCGAAGCGGCCGGCAAGAAGCCCGGCACCGACATCAAGATCATCACGGTCGACGCGGTCAAGGACGGCATGACGGCGCTCTCCGAAGGTAAGATCAACTTCATCGTGGAGTGCAGCCCGCTGCTCGGCCCACAGCTGATGGACCTGGTCAAGAAGGTCAAGGCCGGCGAGCAGGTCGAGCCGCGGATCCTGACCGAGGAGACCACCTTCACCCAGGAGCAGGCCAAGGAAGCGCTGCCCAACCGCAAGTACTGACCGGATCGTTCGTGCCGGGGCCTCGCCGAGAGGTCCCGGCATTTGCGGAGGAGAACAGCACATGGCGGAACCCGCGCCGATCCTGGCGATGCGCGGCGTCGGCAAACGATTCCCGGGCGTCGTCGCCCTGGACGGCGTGGACTTCCGGCTCTTCCCGGGCGAGGTGCACGCGCTCATGGGCGAGAACGGCGCGGGGAAGTCGACGCTGATCAAGGTGCTGACCGGCGTGTACGAGATCGACGACGGCACGATCGAGCTGTCCGGCGTACCCGTCGCCTTCACCGGCCCCAAGCAGGCGCAGAGCGCCGGCGTCAGCACCGTTTATCAGGAGATCAACCTCTGCCCCAACCTGTCGGTGGCGGAGAACATCTACATCGGCCGGGAGCCGCGGCGGCTCGGAATGATCTCGTTCCGGGCGATGCGGGCCAAGGCGGCGGAGCTGCTCGGCAGGCTCGGCATCGACATCGACCCCGGGTCGGTGCTGGCCGGGCACTCCATCGCCGTGCAGCAGATGGTCGCCATCGCCCGCGCGGTCGACGTCTCCGCCAAGATCCTGATCCTCGACGAGCCCACGTCGAGCCTGGACGCGGGCGAGGTCGAGCAGCTCTTCCGGCTGGTGCGCGGGTTGCGCGACGAGGGTCTGGCGATCGTGTTCGTCACCCACTTCCTCGACCAGGTGTATGCGATCTCCGACCGGATCACGGTGTTGCGCAACGGCGGGCTGGTGGGGGAGTTCCGCACCGCCGAGCTGCCCCAGCGCGCGCTCGTCGAAAAGATGATCGGCAAGGAGCTGCAGGCCCTGGAACGGCTGGCGCTGCAGGAGCCCTCGTCCGAGGTGGTGATCGCCGCGGACCGGGTCGGCCGCACCGGCGCGATCGCACCGTTCAGCCTCACCATCCAGGCCGGTGAGGTGGTCGGCCTCGCCGGGCTGCTCGGCTCGGGCCGCTCCGAGCTGGCACGGCTGCTCTTCGGCGCGGACAAGATGGACAGTGGCGAGCTGCAGGTGAACGGTAGCCCGGTGACGCTGCGCGGGCCGCGGTCGGCGATCGGCCACGACATCGCGTACCTGTCGGAGAACCGCCGCGCCGAGGGCCTGATCGAGGAGCTCTCCGTGCGCGAGAACATCATCCTCGCCCTGCAGGCCGCACGCGGCTGGTCCCGCCCGCTGTCCCGGGCGAAGCAGGACGAGCTGGTCTCCCGGTATGTCGAGGCGCTGAGCATCCGGCCCGCGGACCCGCAGATGCCGGTGCGCAACCTCTCCGGCGGCAACCAGCAGAAGGTGCTGCTGGCCCGCTGGCTGATCACCGAACCCCGGCTGCTGATCCTCGACGAGCCCACCCGCGGCATCGACGTCGGCGCCAAGGCCGACATCCAGCGGCTGGTGGTCAAGCTGGCCGGGGACGGGCTGGCGGTTCTGTTCATCTCCGCGGAGCTGGAGGAGGTGCTGCGGTTGAGCCACAAGATCGCCGTCCTGCGCGACCGGGTCGTGGTCACCCAGCTGGAGAACACGGCGGATGTCGACGCGGACCGGATCATGAACGTCATCGCCTCGGGATCGGCGGCCTCATGAGCACCGTGCTGAAGCACCGCCTCTTCTGGCCGGCGCTGGCCCTGGTCGTGCTGCTGCTCGGCAACCTGATCTTCACGCCGCACTTCTTCTCGATCGAGATCCGCAACGGCCAGCTCTACGGCAGCCTGATCGACATCCTGCGGCTGAGCGCGCCGCTGATCCTCGTGTCGGTCGGCATGACCATGGTGATCGCGACCGGGGGCATCGACCTGTCGGTGGGCTCGGTGATGGCGGTGGCCGGCGCCCTGGCCTGTCTGCACATCTCCACCGGCGGCAGCGTCCTCGTCGCCTGCGTGCTCGCTCTGGGTCTCGCCCTGATCCTGGGCGTGTGGAACGGCTTCCTCGTCTCGGTCGTCGGGCTGCAGCCGATCATCGCCACGCTGATCCTCATGGTCGCCGGCCGCGGGCTGGCCCAGCTCATCACCGAGGGCCAGATCATCACGGTCAACTCGCCCGCCTACCGGTTCATCGGCGCCGGGTACTTCCTGACCTTCCCGTTCGCGGTGATCATCGCGGCGGTGGTGGTGGCGCTGTCGCTCGTGCTGACCCGGCGCACGGCGCTCGGGATGCTGGTCGAGTCGGTGGGCGGCAACGCGCGCGCCAGCCGGCTGGCGGGCATCCGATCGCGCACGCTGATCTGGGCGGTCTACGCGTTCACCGGCTTCTGCGCCGGGATCGCCGGCCTGATGGCGACGGCCAACGTCTCCAGCGCGGACGGCAACGCGGTCGGCAGCCTGATCGAGCTGAACGCCATCCTCGCCGTGGTGATCGGCGGCACGTCACTGGCCGGCGGCCGCTTCTCCATCGCCGGCACGGTGCTCGGCGCGCTGCTCATCCAGGCGTTGGACACCACGATCTACACCACCGGCGTGCCGGCGCAGACGACGCAGCTCTTCAAGGCGCTGGTCGTGATCGTGCTGTGCCTCATGCAGTCCCCGGTCTTCCGCCGCAAGATCGCCCGCCGTCGGCTCGTCTCAAGGGTGGCCGCATGATCGACGTAGAAACCGCCGGCGCCGAGGCGGTCATCGCCCGGAAACGCCGCGCCTGGACGCTGCGCAAGTACGTGCCGGTCCTCGGCACCCTCGTGCTGCTCTGCATCATGTACGGGATCGGGATCGCCAACTACGAGAACTTCTACAACACCCAGATCCTGCTGAACATCTTCATCGACAACTCGTTCCTGCTGGTCGTCGCGGTCGGCATGACGTTCGTGATCCTGACCGGCGGCATCGACCTGTCGGTGGGCTCGGTGGTCGCGCTGACCACGATGGTGTGCGCGACGCTGCTGAACGACGGCTGGCCCGCCCCCGCGGCGATGATCGCGGTGCTGGTGATGGGCGCCGGGCTCGGCTTCGTGATGGGCTGCGTGATCCACTTCTTCGAGATCCAGCCGTTCATCGTCACCCTGGCCGGCATGTTCCTGGCCCGTGGCCTCTGCTACGTGATCAGCACATCGTCGATCTCGATCACCGACCCGTTCTGGAAGACGACGGCGCAGCGCCGGCTCGCGATCGGCTCGTACACGATCACCCCGAGCGTCGTGATCGCCGTCCTGGTGGTGCTGATCGCCGCGGTGGTCCTCGCCTGGAGCAGGCTGGGCCGCACGGTCTACGCCATCGGCGGCAACGCGAACTCGGCGATGCTGATGGGCCTGGGCGTCGGCCGCACCCGCATCGCGGTCTACACGATCAGCGGCCTGTGCTCGGCGATCGGCGGTCTGCTGCTCAGCTTCTACATGTCGTCGGGCGACCCGCTGCACGCGATCGGCATGGAGCTGGACGCGATCGCCGCGGTGGTGATCGGCGGCACGCTCTTGACGGGCGGTTCGGGCTACGTGGCCGGCACGGTCCTGGGCATCACGGTGCTGGGCCTGATCCAGACCATCATCACCTTCCAGGGCACGCTCAGCTCGTGGTGGACCCGCATCTTCATCGGCGCCCTGCTCTTCGTCTTCGTCCTCCTGCAACGCACGGTCATTCGCCGGACCCCTTGATTTTTGGACTCGTCCAGGTGACCGGAGGCGGTCAGGGTCGGGTAGGCGGCCGGGTCGGCCGTGAGGCGGTGGCGTGCCTCGGTCCGGTCGGCGGTGGCCTGTCGCCAGGTCGACTCCGTCAGGGCGGCGCCGATCACGAAGTTGGCGATCAGTCGCGTGGCCACCGCGAGGTGGCGCCCGCTCAAGCCGCCGCGGACCAGGGCCGCCTGCAGGAACTCCGTGCGAGCCAACACGTTCGGGCCGAGCAGCGGGCGGCCCACCAGACTCGGCGCCCACGGGTGCAGCAGCCTCGCGGCCCGCCAGCCGCGGACCAGCGCACGGACGTGGCCCGCGACGAGGTCTGGCGGCGCGGCCGCACCCCGGCCGCGGACCCGGTCTTCGTCGGCACGACCAACGGAGCCCCGGCCCGCCTCCTCTACGACGTGGAGATCTACCCGGACACGGTCCGCTGAGACGCGGGCTGCGCTTCCGCCGAGTTCCTGCTGCGGCCGAGCGCGACCAGACCGAGCAGGCCGGTCACGGCCGGAATCAGGGCGACCAACAGGAACTGAGCGGAGAGCGGCGCGCCGGCGATCAGGCCGAACGCGGCCGCTCCGGTGGCGGCGCCGGTGATCTTCAGGCCCGCGGCCAGTGTGAAGACCTGCGCCCGCATCCCGTCCGGGGCCAGCGCGTCGCGGGCCGTGAACAGCGCACCGATCAGCGGCCCCATGAAGACTCCGGAGATGGCCAGCGCGACCGTCACCCACACCAGGTCGGTCGTCACGACGCCGACCACCAGCGGCAGACCTGAGGCGAACAAAGCCACCATGTGTACGACCGGAGCCCGCCCCACCGGAGCCGGCCGCGCGGTCCACAGCAACGAACCGACCAGCCCGCCCACCGCCACGGCGGTCATCATCAGCCCGGCGACCGAAGCCCGCTGATGCGCCGCCGCGGTCGCCGTGACCACCACCGGCACCGCGGCCAGCCCCAGCTGACCGGCGGTGCTCGTGACAACCACCGCGGCGAGCGTCCGGTTGCCGGCGATGGCTCGGGCCCCGGCCGTCAACGACAACCCACCCGCACCGCCGGCCGTCCGATCCTGGCGCACCGGCAGCCCGGCGACGACCACCGCGCCGACCGCGGCCAGCCCGGTCATCACCA
>NZ_JBFAZH010000185.1:0-9251 GCF_040681735.1 Actinoplanes sp. NPDC051633
CCGTCGTGCTGCACCCGCTGTCCGGCCGACAGGACGCCACGGCGTTCCACCTGGAGTCCGGCCGGCTGTGCGTGCTGACCTCGCGCCACCGCAACGCGTGCGTGGTGGTGGCGCGAGCCGGCATCGCCGACCTGCTCGACGCCCACCCGTCCACCGAGCCGGTGCACCTCAACGTGCCGGTGAAGTTTCCGGACGGCTGGGAGGCCAACCAGTCGATCCTCGCCCACCTGGCCGCGATCAGCGGATCGCGGCCACCCGCACCCCATCGGCCGTGACCGTGGCGACCAGCGTTCCGTCCGCCGACCGGGCTTCCAGCCTCGACTCCGAGGTGGGCACCGGCCCGTCGGGCGTCCAGCTCAGCCCTTGCGTCGCCGCGGTGCAGACGCCCGGGCGTTCGGCGATCAGCGCGCCGCGGCGCGACCACACGCGCAGGACCCCGTCGAGGCAGGCCGTGGCGATCCGCGCGTTGCTGTCGTCGATCGTGACGGCCGTCAGGTCGTCCGGGTGCTGGCGCTTGAGGATGACCCGGCCGGTGCGCAGCTCACGGACCTTGAGGTGGTTGGCACCGGCGGCGGCGAGCAGGGTGCCGTCCGAGGAGAACGCGACGGCGCGCACGGCGCCGCCGAGCAGGTCGTGGACGAAATGGCGGTGGGGCCGACCGGTGTCGACCCGCCAGAGCCCGACCATGCCGTTCGAGCCGCCGACCGCGAGCAGTGTCGCGTCGGGACTGAACGCCAGGCTCTCGCAGCGATACTCGTCGAGCGCGACGGCGAACACGGTTTCACTCAACCACCGCGGGCGGGTCGCCACCAGGCCCGCCATGGGTCCAGGGAGTTTCGCTCGCGTCGGGGAAGGCGGCGCCCGGCCGGAACGCCTCACTGAGCGTGGTGAGCAGGAGCTGTTCCCCCACCGCCGGCACGCTGCCCGGCTCGGCGACCATCTTGCGGCCCATCCCGCCGGAGAGTTCCAGCAGCACGTCGCTGCCGGTGGGGGTGGCCGTGACCGAGATGACCTTCGCCTTCTGGCCCGGACGGGCCGGCGAGGTGAGGGTCGCACCGGGGTCGACGCGCACCGGCTCGGTGGTGGCGACCATGATCCGCGGGCGCAGCACCGGGCGCTTGCCGGTGTCGTCGATCCGATCGGGGTCGGCGAGCGTCACGGTGCCGGCGAAGGCGGTGCCGGCCAGGCGGTGCTCGGCCATCACCAGCGGGTCGTCGAAGGCGCGTTGCACGGCATAGCGGGCGGCGGCGTTCTCCAGGCGGTGCAAACGCGCCGCCGCGGCGACCGCGCCGTCCCGGCGGGGCTGCGGCGGGCCGCCCTCGGCCAGGTTGGCGACGAACGCGGAGAAGACGTCGCGGTCGGCGTCCCAGCGGGAGGCGACCCGGGCGCCGGGCGGCAGGGCACGCAGCAGGGCGAGCGTGTGCCACATCTGGTCCCAGGTCGGCTGCAACACTTCTCGCAACGCCTCGGTGAGCCCGTCGACGTCGTCGGCGGCCATCAGCGGGGCGAGCACCTTGTTGTCGAACTCCGGGTCGGTGGCCGGACCGGCCGCCTGGCCCTCCGCCTCGAGAGCGGCATCGCGGCCGGACATTCCCGCGGGTGGGGTGATCCAGGCCAGCAGCGCGGCGAGCTGGGCGTCCTCCGCGCTGCTCTGCCCGGTGGCCCAGTGCAGACCCAAGGCCTGCACGGAGTTGAGCAGCAGCGACGCGCCCGGCACCTCGGCCGACTGGGCGAAGAAGGTGAGCCACCGGCCCAGCAGCGGCACCCCGGGTGGCACCGGGTAATCGCCATCCACCTGCCGGAAACGCGTCGAGCGGCCGAAAAGCTTGAGGAAGTCGACGCCGCCGGTGTTGGGCACCCAGACCTGGGGCGCGTCCACCAGGCGGTATCGGACGTCGCGGCCGCGGTCGACGGCGATCGGCTCGGCCACACCGGTGAACGAGTCCACGTAGGGCAAAAGGAGCTCGGCGAGGGAGGCGGCGAAAGCGAAGCGCTGGTCCCGGTTCCGGGGTTGGGGAACGACCAGCAACGTGGGCGACGACTGCGCGGTGCCGGCCATCGCGGCCAGCGGGGCGTTGGCCTCGCCGGCCATGGCCAGCGGCACCAGGACGAACGGATGCTCGTGCAGGTGGAGATGCCGCACGGTCGCCACGGGTTCGGCGCGGCCCGACGTGAAGGCTTGAGCGCGGGCGAGCGCGGTCAGCGTGCTCACGAAGCGAGGGCCTCGGCCCGCAGCCGGGCGGCGGTCCGGAGCATCGCGGCGGCTTCGGCCTGCTCCTCGCTCGCGGGCCGCGCGCCGCCGGCCAGGGCCAGCACCTCGGTCACCGACTCGACACCGCCCAGGGCGTCGCGCACCGGGCGGCCCAGCGCGCCGGTGGTGCCGGCGGCTTCGTGCCGGCAGTACGCGGCGAGTTCGCAGGCGGAGAGGCATTCCGGGGCGTAGCGGGCAGAGACCTGGCCGAGGGCCGCGGTGAGCCGTTCCGGCGACAGGGCCAGATCGAAGGACAGGTCCGGCGGGAGCGCGGCGACCAGGGTGTCGACGGAGGCCATGCGGGCGAGCTGGCGGCGCAGGGTCGCGAGCTGCTTGCGGACGTCGAGGACGACGGCGACCGGGCGCAACGAGAAGTTCTCCGGGCAGACCAGCACGACCTCGTGATCGACCAGGGCCGGGTCCTGGCCGAGCGAGGAGAGGAGGGAGCGTAGGGCGAGGACGTAGACGGCGGCTTGTGTGGCCGCTGCGGAGACCTTCGCGCTGTCCGCCTGGCCGTCGACGATCGCGAACGACTTGATCTCTACGACCTGCAGGCGGCCGGCCCGCTGGAAGGCGATCAGGTCCGGCTCGAGGAAGACCCGCTGGCCGGCGACGTCGAGGGTGAGCAGGGGGTGGTCGATCAGGGCCGCGCCGGCCGCGTCACCCAGGAGGTCGCGGGTGCGGGCGTGGCGTTCGGCGAGCGTCTCGTCGGCGTCGGCACCGAGGTCGTCGTAGCCGACCTTGAGGGCCGGAAAGCCGAGGGCCTCGAGCAGGAGGGTGCCGCCGCCGGCCTTCAGCATGGCCTCGAAGCCGTTGCCGCGGGCCAGGGCGAATCGGGACTGCCCGAAGCGGCCCGGGAAGCCGATCCGCTCGGCGAGGTGCGGCTTGTCGACCCCGGCGGCGTCCAGGACGGCGCGGCGGGTGCAGCCGGGATTGCCGGTGAGCGCGGCGATCGTGCGGGCGTTGTGCCGCTTCCGCGGCGACTCCCCCCGCAGCCGGTCGAGATCCGCCTGCCGCGGCACGACACCGGTCATGCGCGGCTGCCCAGCACGCGACCCGGCGTGAAAGCGCCGGCCACAGCCGGCGGCGCGGCGACGTCGAGCGGCGTCATGCTCGGCCTCGCTGGTGTGGGACCGGTGGGAGGCCGAAGAGGCGCTGGCGGTCGTCGAGCTGGGCGGCGCGGGCCAATGCCTCGGCGCGGGCCGGCTCCTCCGCCGCGACCGCCTCGGCCAGGGCCGGGTCGTCGATCGCTACGCGGGCGAGTGCGGCCAGGTCCGCGGCGGCGCCCGCCGCGGTCGCGTTCGTGATCGACTCCCGCGCGCCGGGGATCTCGCCGGCGAGGCGGCGCAGCAGGTCGTGTGCCACGGGACCCGCGCCGGGCCGGGCGGCGGCGAACTCCGCGACGCGGACCGTCGCGACCAGGTGGTGGGCGCGGCTGACGGCGGGCGTACCCAAGCGATCGTCGAGCGACCACGCGGAAAGCGTGACCGTCCCGCGCGCCGCCGTGAGATCCGGGTTCAGCCCCGGGCAGACGAACCACGGGCCCGCGTCGGCGAAGGCACGCTCCTCGTCGCGCAGCAGCGCGGCCAGCGCCGGCACCGACAGGTCGCCGTCGAAGAACGCGGCGTGCACCTCGACCACGAGGCGGGCCGGGGCGGGGACGCCGAGCAGCAGCAACGCGTGCCTGGCCTGCTCGCGGCGGCTTGGCAAGGTGCTCTGGCGGTTCATCTCGGCCGTTTCCGTCGGGGGTGGCGCCGGTCGACACTAGATCTTCGCTCACCGTCTCGGCAATGTCCTCGCGACGCTCCGCCATTCACCCCGCAGAGCTGAATAAACCGCACATATCCGACCCCGGGGCGTGCACGCGCTACGTTCGAGCTATGTCGAAGGCCATCTGGAACGACGAGATCATCGCCGAGAGCGACGACACCGTGGTTGTCGAGGGCAACACATACTTCCCGCGTGCTTCGCTGCGGGAAGACGTGCTGCGCCCCTCCGACACGCACACCATCTGCCCGTGGAAGGGCAAGGCTTCCTACTACACGCTCGAGTCCGGCGACCACACGACGCCGGACGCCGTCTGGTTCTACCCGGAGCCGAAGCCGGACGCCAAGGTGGTTCGTGATCGCGTCGCGTTCTGGAAGGACGTCAAGATCGTCGCCTGACCGTTGAGCCATGAGCACCGGAGGCCCGCTCACGCGATGCGCGGGTGGGCCTCCTCGATCGCGGGCACCTCGAGGTAGTCGAGCAGATCTTTCTGCTCCGCCGGCTCCAGCGCGTAGAAGGCCTCGTAGGCGACCATCCGCGCATGGGCGGTCTCGGCCGCGAGCAGCGCGATGATCCCGGACCAGGCCAGCGACACCCGGTCGAAGAGCCGCGCCGCCCGCAGCGACGTCAGCCGGCTCAGCATCGCCACCTTCGTCGCCGCGTCGTCGTCGTGCGCGATCCGGTCCGACAGCTCGAAGAGCGCCTTCCCGCGGTACGGATGCTCGGCCTCGATCATGCGCGCCAGCTCGGCGTTGTTCATCTGATCGACCGGCGGCGCCGGCCCGCGGCTCGGCAGCGATGAGCTCACGACGTTCGTCCCCCTTGCAGATGTCCCGTACACCGACCGTAACGGTCCGGCGCTCAGCGCGCTCGGCTGTCCCGTCCGCTCTCGTGTCCGTTGGCCGGCTGCTGGTGCGGCAGCGTCGGCCGGATCGAGAAACTCGGGAACGGCGCGGAGGCGGGCATCACGGGCGCGACCGGGCCGTCCGGCACCGGCGGGAACCGTTGCGTGAAGCTTTCGAGCACCGCGCGTCCGGTCTCCGACTCCGCGCCGACGGTCTCCCCGACCGCCACGGCCACCCGCTCCCGGAGCCCGGACTGTGCGCGCCGCATCGTCCGCATGATCTCGGCGGCCAGGTCGGCGCCGCTCAGCCGGCGCGCGCTGTCGTCGAGGTCCAGCGCGGTCACGTTGCCGCCGCTGTTCACGTGGACGCGCACCGCGCCGTCACCGCCGGTCGCCGAGGCGGCCAGCCCGGCGATCCGGTCGGCCAGCGTCGCCGTCGCCTCGGCGCGCCCGGAGTCCTGCGAGCTCCACGACCGCACCCACTCCTCGGCGTCGTCCAGATTGCGACCCAGCACAGTTTGTCCTCCGTTGCCGATTTTCATCCTGTGTTGGGGTCCTATGAGATCACGAACCCGCAAGCGACGAGGACCCGGTGTGCGGGCGCGCCACGACGTCACCCGACCCGGCGACGGCACCGTAACCTGGCGGCAATACATTGACCGTTGCCGGTCGGCAAACATCCACCGGCGGGAGGTGGCGCGGTGACGGGCGAGAAGTGGGAGTCGGACCTGGTCGACGTGTCCGAGCTGTCCCTGTCGGAGCTCGCCGACCTCGCCGAGGAACAGGACGGCGACTCCGCGCTGGCCCGTGCGCTGCGCCGGGTCGCCGACGATCTGGCCGACCCCGACGAACCGATCGCCGGTTTCAACTCGGCCCTCTGACGTGCGGCGGCACGCGCTCTCCGACCATGCCTTCGCCGAGCTGGGCGCGGGTCGCCCATCGCTCGCGACGGTCGCCGAGCTGCGCCGGGCCGAGGTCAGCCGTCACTTGCTGCTGCTGCGCGCGCTGCGGCCCTCCCCGGGGTACGCGCGCCTGCGCGCCCTGGAACGCGAGGATCCGGTCGCCTTCCGCCGCGCCGTCGAGGACCCGCTGACCGGTGCCTGGGCGGCGGCGCAACTGCGCACGGCCGTCGCCGGCGCCGCGATGGAGCTGCCGCGGGACAACGCGCGGCGGTTGGTCGCCGAGCAGGGCGGGCTGTCCATCGAGGTACGCCTGGAGGACGCCGACGACCGCCGAGGCCTGCTCGGGCTGACCCCCACCGGCCGGCTCGCCGAGGTTGACGCGGCGCACTGGGAGCGGTGCTTCACCGAGGCGTGGCGCGTGCTGGCGAGCCGGCATCGCGACGCCGCGCTGCTGCTGCGAGCCGTGCTCACCTGCGTCGTGCCGGTCGAGGCGGACCCGGCGGCGGCCGGGATCAGCGCGACGTCGGCGGACGCCTTCGGCGCGGTCGCGATGTCGATGCCGGCCGACGGCGTGAGCCTGGCCGTGGGCCTGCTGCACGAAGCCCAGCACAGCCTCCTGAACGCCACGAGCCACCTTTTCGACCTGCACGAGCGGCCGCGCGACCTGGGCTATTCGCCGTGGCGCGACGACCCGCGCCCGGCGTCCGGCATCCTGCACGGCGCGTACGCCTATCTGGCGGTGACCCGCTTCTGGCGCACGGAGTCGGCGGCAGCGAGCGGCGAAGGCCAGGCGGTTGCGGAGTCGGCGGCCGGTGGCGGGCGGGTGGCGCGTTTCGAGTACGAACGGTGGCGCGAGGCGGTGTCGGAGACGGCGGACCGCCTGCTCGCCGCGGGCACCCTGACCAGGGCCGGTACCAGTTTCGTGGCGGCGCTGGCCGAGGAGGTGCGACCGTGGTCGGCCGAGCCGTTCCCGAACCCGGAGATCGCCCGCCTGGCCCGCATGGCCAACGCCGACCACTACGCGCGCTGGCGCCTGCGCAACATGACCCCCGATCCGGCCGGCGTGGCGGCGTTGGCGCAGGCCTGGCGGGAGGGCAAGGACCCCCCGGAGGTCCGGTCGACGCTGCGCCCGCCCACTCGACGCGCTCTTCCGCGCAGCCCGCGACTGCACCGGATCCACGCTCTGCTGCGCGAGGACCCGTCGTTGAGGGACCCGTCGTGGACTGGCGCGGAGGAAGCAGCGCACGGCCGGGACGGTGGGGTGAGCGGGCAGTGGCGCGTGCGTCGCGCAACGGCCTCGGAACTCGCCTTCCTGCGGGGTGATCAGGGGACTTTCCGGCGCTCGTACCTCGAATCAGATTTTGATCTTGATCCGACCGCCCTCGCCATCGCCGCCGGGGCGCACGGGCGGATCGAGGCTCTTGTCGCCGTCTGGCAACGGTTGCGGGGTGAAGGGGTCGATCCGGTCGCGCTGGCCGACTGGCTCGGCACCTCGAGCTGAGTGGGAACGCTCAGGTCGCGGGGCTGCGGGCCGATCTGACGACCCGGAGGTGGGGCATGAGTCAGAGCAAAGCCATGAATCGGGTACGCCACGTCGTGGACGGGGCGATGATCTTCGGTTCGCTGCTCATGCTGGCCTGGCCCGGGCTCTTCGAGGAGCGCACCACCCGGCTCGTGCCGCTCGGCGTCGTGCTGTTCCTCGGTGCCGGCGTCATCTTCCTCGCCCAGCGGTGGCCGCTTCTGCAGTACGCGCCCGTCGCCTCCGCCGTGCTCATGGCCGCCTACTGGCACCACCGCGACGGCGTGGTCTCGCCCGAGCTCACCGGCCTGCTGATCGTCGTCTCGGCGGTGATCCTCGTGCGCCAGTTCCTCGGCGCCCGCACCAACGACTCCCTGATGCGCGACCTCAACCGCGAGCGCGCCCTCCTGGCCGGACAGGCCTTCCGCGATCCGCTCACCGCGCTCGGCAACCGCAAGCTCTTCATCGACCACGCCACCGACGCCCTGTCCGACGCCGACGACACCATGACCGCCGTGATCCTCGTCGACCTGGACGGGTTCAAGGAGGTCAACGACACCTACGGGCACGCGGCCGGCGATGAGCTGCTGCGTAAGACGGCCGAGCGGCTCAACGCCAACGTGCGGGCCAACGACACCGTCTCACGGCTCGGCGGCGACGAGTTCGTGGTGCTGCTGCCCCGCCTCGCCGACGACCAGATCGCCGACACCGTGGCGCAGCGGATCCTGCGTGACCTGGCCGCACCGCTGGTGATCGGCGACGCCGTGCTCGGCATCCGGGCCAGCGCCGGCATCGCGCTGACCCGCGGCAGCGGCCACGCCGTCGACGACGTCCTTCGCGAGGCCGATCTGGCGCTCTACCAGGCCAAGGCGGACGGCAAGGGCGTGGCGCGGCGGTTCGACCCGGCGCAGTTCGCGATGGCCGAGCAGCGCCGCCGCGACGAGGCCGAGCTGCGCCGCGCGGTGGACCGCGGCGAGTTCGAGGTGCACTACCAGCCGATCGTCGACCTCAGCGACGGCGGGGAGAAGACGGCCGGCGTGGAGGCCCTGGTGCGCTGGCGGCACCCCGAGCGTGGGCTGCTGCCGCCGGCCGCGTTCCTCGACCTCGCCGAGTCGATGGGCCTGATGCCGCGGCTGGGCGGGTGGGTCCTCGGGGAGGCCTGCCGGCAGGCCACCGAGTGGCAGGTCACGAACCCGGGCTTCGAGCTGAACGTGAACCTGTCCGCCTCACAGCTGGGCCGGCCGGAACTGATCGACGAGGTCCGCGCGGTGCTCGACGAGACCGGCCTGCCGCCGCACCTGCTGGTGCTCGAGCTGACCGAGTCGGTCGCGCTGGTCGACCTGGTCGAGTCGGCGCGGGTTCTGAAGAACCTCAAGACCCTGGGGGTACGCATCGCGCTGGACGACTTCGGCACCGGCTTCTCCTCGCTGAGCCACCTGGGCACGCTCCCGGTCGACGTGGTGAAGATCGACCGTTCGTTCGTGCAGGCCATGCAGGAGACGTCCGGCGCGTCGGTGGCCGAGGCGGTACTGCAGATCGCGCGCACCTTCGACCTGTCACCGGTGGCGGAGGGCGTCGAGGACGCGGTGCAGGCGGCCCGGCTGCGGGAGCTCGACTGCGCGCAGGCGCAGGGATACCACTTCGCGAAGCCGATGCCCGCGGCGGACCTCACCGAGCTGCTGACCCTAGAGCAGCGGCAGATCGATGTCGGTTTCCAGCCGCTGGCCTGAGGCGGCCAGCGCCACCGCCGGGTGGCCCTCGCCGAACGACTTGATCAACGCCGTCGTGGCCTGCTGCTGAGCCGGCTCGTCACCGGAGTCCAGCGCCACGTTCCACGCGCAGGCCGCGGTGTCCGGGTGGTCCGCGCCACGGACGGTTCGCGAGCGTTGCAAGGTGTCCGCCGCGATCTCCAGGGCCGGCTGCGCCTCACCCGTGTGCAGCATGTCGGCGGCGAGCCCGTTCGCGCAG
>NZ_JBFAZH010000186.1:0-9218 GCF_040681735.1 Actinoplanes sp. NPDC051633
CGGCCGACGGTCGGCGCCGTCATCAGCGCCGCCCGCCGCTCGTGCCGGTGGTGTCGAGCTCGGCGATGAACCGGTCGACCGTGCCGCGGGTGCGGGCCTCGTCGGCCAGCGACTCGCCCACGATGCGGCCGGCCAGGTCGACGGCCAGTGTGCCGACCTCCTGGCGCAGCTCGCGAACGATGCTCTCGCGCTGGGCGGCGAGCTGCTCGCGACCGGCCGAGATGATCCGGTCGGACTCCTCACGAGCCTTGGCCAGGACGTCCTGACGGATGCCCTCGGCGTCGGCGCGCGCCTCGTCACGGATGCGGGCCGCCTCGGTGCGGGCCTCGGCGAGCTGCGCGCGGTACTGCTCGAGCAGCTTGTTGGCCTCGGCCTGCGCCTCCTCGGCGCGCTTGATGCCGCCCTCGATCGCGTCCACGCGCGCCCGGAAGGTCTCCTCCATGCGCGGGAACACGAACTTCATGAGCACGAAGCAGAGCAGGCCGAAGGCGATGAACCCGAGCACGACCTCTTGCCACAGGGGCACGATCGGGTTGTGCTCGACTTCCTCGGCGGCCAGATAGACGATATTCAACGGACACCCTCCCTAACGAGACGGAGCGGTGCTCAGCCGACCGGGTTGGCCCAGACGAAGCCGAAGACGATGCCCAGCAGGGCGAGAACCTCGACCACGGCGAAACCGATCCAGAGGAACGGCTGAGTGATGCGGGCCGCCTCCGGCTGACGCGCGGTGGACTGGATGTACGCGGCGAAGACGAGACCCACGCCGACTCCGGGGCCGATGGCCGCGAGGCCGTACCCGATGGCGGCGGTGCTACCGACAACTTCGGCAAGCAGCATTTGAATTTCCTCCTGGTATCTCGCATGACTGTCATGCGGGACGACTACGGGGTCTTGCAAAAGGAACTCTGGGGGCTGACTCAGTGCCCCTCGGCGAGTGAGCCCTGGATGTAGCTCGCGGTCAGCACCGTGAAGATGTATGCCTGCAGGCAGATGATCGCGAAGTCGAGGAACGTCAGCGCGACCGTCATGGCCCAGGACAACAGCGACACGGGCGCCAGCAGCGCGTTCGAGTTGATCATGGCAAACCCGCCGAGCGTGAACACCAGCAGGAGCATGTGGCCGGCGAACATGTTGGCGAAGAGTCGGATGGCCAGCGAGAACGGCCGGACGATCAGGTTCGAGAAGAACTCGATCGGGATCAGGATGGGCAGGATGAACCACGGCGCCGGCGGCACCAGGACGACCTTGAAGTAGCCCAGGCCGTGCTTCTTGAAGCCGACGTAGAGGAACAGCACGTAGCTGATCAGCGCGAGGATCGCCGGGAAGGCGATGTGCGAGTTCGGCGAGATCTGCGCGAGCGGGACGATGCCCCAGAGGTTCATCACCAGGATGAACGAGAACAGCGAGGCGAGGTACGGCGCGAAGCGCACGCCCTCCTTGCCGATCATGTCGACCGCGATGTTGTTGCGCACGAAGCCGTACAGCGACTCGGCCAGCCACTGCTTCTTGCTCGGCACCAACTGCGGCTTCCGGTACGACACCAGGAAGTAGATGATCAGGATTGCGACCGAGAGCCAGAGCAGCAGAGTGATCTTCGTGAACCAGTACGAGTGCTCGCCCCACGGCACGATGCTGGGCAGGAAGAAGTCCTCAACCGACGGCGGGAACGGAACCTCCGCGGCGAGGACAGTCGTCGGACCGGTCACCTTAGCCCTTCCAGGTCAGGCGCCCAGGCGGCGCGCGATCAAGTAGACCCCGGCAGCGCCGCCGATCACCGCGCCGATACCCATCGCGATGCCCTTGGTGCCGAGCCAGTAGTGGTCCACCAGCCAGCCGATCCCACCCCAGACGACCATCCCCCCGATGAGATAGCTGATCGCCGTGTATCCCGCCCCGGAATTCGGGGGTGGCGGAGCGTCATCCTCGTGGGGTTCAGAAGGGGGCTGCTGACCGGCCATGACGTGGCGAACGATATCAGCAGGAAACCTGAGGCTAGGCAGGACCCCCCGGGCAACGGCGGGTTGCTCGGGCCGCGCATCGGCACTCAAGTTGGCGGAAGCGTACTCCTGCAGTTCAAGCGGTAGCCATGACCGGCGCTTATCTGACACCCGAATGGGCGCAAAGGCGTCACCCGGCCCCGCTCAGGACCACTGAGCAGCGCTTTTGCGAGCCGGGCGGTCACGAGGGCAGGCGACGGTTGGCGATGCGCATCAGCCACATCACCTGCACGCCGGTGAGCACCACGACGCCGACCGCCATCGACCACGCCATCGGCAGGCCGCCGGCCCAGCCGCGGTCCGCCACCACCAGCAGCAGGGCCGCGATCAACGCGAACTTGATCACATAGACCGCCAGGCCGACCGGCATCACCAGCTCGGGCCGGATGACATCCGCCCAGGCGATGGCCAGCGTGGTCATGCTGATCCCGATCGTCACTATCAACATCCCGGCCGCGGCGCCGGCCGCGGCCACCGGCCCGCCGGCGAAGAAGCCGGCCGAGGCGGCGCACAGCACCAGCGCGAATCCGACGGCCAGCACGAAGGGCAGGTGTTCGATGCGCCAGCGCGGGTCCTCGGGCAGCGGCGGCAGGTCGGGCAGCGGGCGGTCGTCGTCCTCGTCGTCCTTGCCGAGGATCTGGGCGATCACGCCGTAGTTCCTCGGGGGTGGGGTGGTGCTCACGCGTACACCTCGTCCCGGGGGTAGACCGGGAAGGCCTGGACGAGCTCGGCGACCTCGGCGGCGACGTCCCGGTCGCGGACGGCGGCCGCGATCAGCCCGGCGACCCGGCGCATCTCGTCCTCGCCCATGCCCTGGGTGGTGACCGCGGCGGCGCCGAGCCGGATGCCCGAGGCCACCGTCGGGCGCTTGGCGTCGTACGGGATCGAGTTCTTGTTCAGCGTGATCCGGGCCCGGTCGCAGCGCTGCTCGGCCTCGACCCCGGTGATCCCCGCGGCGGTCAGGTCGATCAGCGCGAGATGTGTGTCGGTGCCGCCGGTCACGGGACGCATGCCCTCGGCGGCCAGCCCGGCGGCGAGCGTCCGCGCGTTGGTGACCACGCGGCGCGCGTACCCCTGGAAGGCGGGAGTGGCCGCCTCGCGCAACGCGACCGCCTTCGCGGCCACCGCGTGCATCATCGGCCCGCCCTGACTGAACGGGAAGACGGCCTTGTCGATCCGCGCGGCGAGACTCTCACGGCACAGAATCATGCCTCCTCGAGGTCCGCGCAGCACCTTGTGGGTGGTCGCGGTCACCACATCGGCGTGCGGTACGGGCGACGGCGACACCTGACCGGCGACCAGCCCGATGAAGTGCGCCGCGTCCACCATGAGGTAGGCGCCCACCTCGTCGGCGATCGCGCGGAACGCGGCGAAGTCGATGATCCGCGGGTACGAGGTGGCGCCGCAGATGATCAGCGCCGGCCGGTGCGCCAGCGCCAGGTCGCGGACCTCGTCGTAGTCGATCAGCTCGGTGTCCTTGCGGACGGTGTAGCCGACGTGGTGGAACCATTTGCCGGAGAAGTTGACCCGGCTGCCGTGGGTGAGGTGCCCGCCGTGCGGCAGCTCCATGGCCAGCACGCAGTCGCCCGGCCGGACCAGCGCGGCGTACGCGGCCAGGTTCGCCGACGACCCGGAGTGCGGCTGGAGGTTGGCGTGCTCGGCGCCGAACAGCTCGCGGGCGCGGCGCACGGCCAGCTCCTCGGCGGCGTCCACGGCGGCGCACCCGCCGTAGTAGCGGGCGCCCGGATAGCCCTCGGCGTACTTGTTGGTGAGCGTGGAGCCGAGCGCGGCCAGGACCGCGGGCGAGGTGAAGTTCTCGCTCGCGATCAGCTGCAGGCCCGACCGCTGCCGGTCGAGCTCGGCCAGAACGACCGCGGCGATCTCGGGATCGGTGCGCTCGAGCAGGCCGAAGTCCGGACCCCAGAACGTGTCCACGTTCTCGAGGATATGGCTTATCACCCCCTGCCTGAGGGCACAGTGCGGTTATGCGTTGTCTCGTCACCGGCGCCACCGGATACATCGGTGGCCGCCTCGCGCCCCGGCTGGTCGCCGCGGGCCACCAAGTGCGGTGTCTCACCCGCGACGCGAACCGTCTGCGGGATGTGCCCTGGGCGGGCGACGTCGAGGTGGTTGAGGGCGATTTGTCCGATCCGGGTACGCTGCCGGCCGCCTTCGAGGACGTCGAGGTCGCGTACTTCCTGATGCACTCGCTGGGCCGCAAGGACTTCGAGCGCCGCGACCGGGAGGCCGCGCAAAACTTCGCGGCGGCGGCGGAGAAGGCCGGCGTACGCCGGATCATCTACCTGGGTGGGCCGCAGCCCCCGGAGGGCGGCACCCAGTCGGCGCACCTGCGATCCCGCGCCGAGGTGGCGCGCGTGCTGCTGGACAGTTCCGTGCCGACCGCCGTGCTGCGCGCCGCGGTGATCATCGGCTCGGGCTCGGCGTCGTTCGAGATGCTGCGCTACCTGACCGAGCGGCTGCCGGTGATGGTCTGCCCGCGCTGGGTCAGCAACCGGATCCAGCCGATCGCGGTCCGCGACGTGCTGCACTACCTGATCGCCTCCGCCGAACTCCCGCCCGAGGTGAACCGCGGCTTCGACATCGGCGGCACCGACGTGCTGACCTATCTGGAGATGATGCAGCGCTACGCGCGGGTGGCCGGCCTGCGGCGCCGGCTGATCGCACCGTTGCGCCCGCTCACCCCACGCCTGTCCGCCCACTGGGTCGGGGCGGTGACGCCGGTGCCCAACAAGATCGCGAAACCGCTGGTGGAGAGCCTGATCCACGAGGCCATCGCGCACGAGCACGACATCGCCGAGTACATCCCGGACGAGGGCCTGCTCGGCTTCGACGAGTCGGTGCGCGTCGCCCTCGGCAAGATCCGGGACGCCAACGTCGAGACCCGCTGGTCGACGGCGTCGGGCCGGGACGCCGCCGCCGAGCCGCTGCCCAGCGACCCGGACTGGTCCGGCGGCACGCTGCACGTGGACGAGCGCCGGGCGGACGTCGACGCTCCGGCCGCCGCTCTGTGGCGGGTGGTCGAGAGCGTCGGCGGCGCCAACGGCTGGTATTCGCCACAGATCGCCTGGCGGGCGCGCGGCTGGATGGACCGGCTGGCCGGCGGCATCGGGATGCGCCGCGGCCGGCGCGATCAGCAGCGCCTGCACGTCGGCGAGGCGGTCGACTTCTGGCGGGTGGAAGAGGTCGTGCCGGGCGAGCTGCTGCGCCTGCGGGCCGAGATGAGGCTGCCCGGGCGGGCGTGGCTGGAGTTCCGTGTCGAGGAGATCGGGCCGGGCCGCAGCCGCCTGATCCAGCGCAACATCTTCCTGCCGCGCGGGCTTGCCGGCCAGGCCTACTGGACGGGGATCATGCCGTTCCACGCGCCGCTGGTGGCGATGATGGCCCGGAACATCGCGCGCGAGGCTATTTCGCCGCGGCGCGGGACAGGCGATCGCGCACGGCCAGCCACTCCTCGGTAGCGGGCGGGGCGAGGGCGACGATGGTGGCGACGCCGGAGTCGTCCAGGCGGTGCAGCGCGGCGTAGAGGTCGGCGGCGTACTCGCGGGCGTTGAGGCCCTCGTGCGTCAGCACACCCACCGGCTGCTCGTACCCCTCGAGGTCGTCGATCTCGTCGACCAGCACGAGACGTGCCCGCGGGGCGTAGTGCCGCCGGCTCATCCCCGGCGAGGGGCGCTGGACGCCGTCGTCGACGCCGGCCGGCAGCTCGACCGGGCCGATCACGTCGCGGATCGCGCGCAGGCCGAGCGCGCCCGGGCGCAGCAGCCGCGGCACCTCGCCGGTCACGTCGAGCACGGTGGACTCGATGCCCCAGGCGCAGCTGCCGCCGTCCAGGATCAGCGGGACGTCCGGCAGGCTGCGCGCCACGTGCTGGGCGGTGGTCGGCGAGATGCCCTCGGAACGGTTGGCGCTCGGCGCGGCCAGCGGGATCCCGACGGCGTCGAGCAGCCGCAGCGCGACCTCGTGGGCGGGCACCCGCACCGCCAGCGTGCCCGACCCGCGCCGCAGCACCAGCGTCAGCGGGCCGGGCCAGAACCGGCCGGCCAGTTCGTCCGCCTCATCCGGCCAATCGTCGACGATCTCCCGCGCGGCGGCGGCCGACGCCACGTGGGCGATCAGCGGATTCCACGATGGCCGGTTCTTCAGGCGGTAGATCTCCGCCACGGCCTTCTCGTCGAACGCGTCGGCGCCCAGGCCGTACACCGTCTCGGTGGGAAAGGCGACCACCGAACCGGCGCGGAGCAGGTCCACCGCGCGGGCGAGGCCCTGCGCGTCGGGGCGGACGATCACGGCAGGAGAAGGGTGGCGAACGGGACGGTCGCGTCCTCGATCTCGTCGCCGATGCGCTGGAACGTCTGGTCGCCGCGGCCCCACGGGTCGTCGAGGTCGTCGGACGGCAGCGGGGCGTCGTCGCCGCGCAACCGGTGCACCGCGGCGACGATGGCGGTGCCGCGCTCGTGCACCTGCTCCGGCTTCTCTCCGCCGGCCGGCAGCGTGCTCGCGTCCACGGCGGCCAGCAGCCGGGCGAACTCGCCCAGAACGAAGGTCCGCGCGGCCGCCTCGGGGCGCAGCGCCAGCACGTAGTCGTACTGGTCGGCGGTGGCGGTGAGGATCAGGTCGGCCTCGTCGAGGAAGTCGCCGCGCAGCTTGCGCGCCTCGAAGCCGGCCGACGAGCCGCCCCGGGCACGCACCTGGCGGGAGGCCGGCGGGTTCATCTCCTCGCCCTCGTGCCAGCCGCCGGTGCCCGCGCTGACGCTGCGGACGAGCTGGTCGGCGGCGTCCGGCGCGCGATCGCGGACGGCCCGGGCCAGCAGGCGCTCGGCCATCGGCGACCGGCAGATGTTGCCCATGCACACGTGCAGGACGGTGAAGGGCTCGACCGCGGCCATCTCAGGCCTCCGGCGCGAGGATGTCCGGCACGACGTCGCGCAGCTTCTCCAGCGGGATCGCGCCGGTGCGCAGGACCCGCGGCACGTCACCGGTGACGTCCACGATCGTGCTGGGCGCCGGGTCGGCGGCGGCGCCGGCCTCGAGGTAGACGCGCACCGAATACTCCAGCTGCTCGCGCGCCTCCTCGGCGGTGGTCGGGGCCGGTCCGCCGATCTTGTTGGCCGTGGTGACCGCCATCGGGCCCACCTCGCGCAGCACCTCCAGCGCGACCGGGTGCAGCGGCATGCGCACGCCGACCACCCCGCCGGTCTCCCCCAGATCCCACTGCAGGCTCGGCGAGTGCTCCACCATGATCGTCAGCGCGCCCGGCCAGAACGCGTCGGCCAGCTCACGGGCCGCCTTGGGCAGCGAATAGACAAGTCCGTCCAGCGTGTGCCGCGAACCCACCAGCACCGGCGGCGCCACCCGGGCGTCCATGCCCCGCGCGGTGTGCAGCGCGCTGACGGCGTGCGAGGTAAAGGCGTCCGCGCCGATGCCGTACACCGTGTCGGTGGGCAGCACCACCAGCTCGCCGCTCTTGACCGCGTCGATCGCGGCGGTCACGCCTCGATCGCGATCGGCCACGGTCCGGCAGTCGTAGAGCATCACGAGATGCAGTCTGCCATGCCTCTCACCGGCGGCGTGCGGTCGCGTATCGCGGCCGCCCGGCCAGGTCGGTGTGCTCCTCGACGTCGGTGAAACGGCCGTCCGCGCGGAACAGGTCCGGGACGGCGGCGACGTGCGTGTCGTCGTGCTCGATCCCGGCCACCCCGCCGGGTCGCAGCAGCCGGGCGGCGAGCGCGATGACCGGGCGGATGACGGCCAGGCCGTCCGCGCCGCCGAAGACGGCCTCGGCGGGATCGTGCGAGCTCACTTCCTCGGGTACGCGTGTGCCGGCCGGAACGTAGGGCGGGTTGCACAGCACGACGCCGACCCGCCCGTCGAGCTCCCGCAGCAGGTCCGGATCGGCGACATCGCCCTCGACGACGTCACCGCGGAAATTCCGCCGCAGAAAGGCGAGCGCCGTCGCGGACCGCTCGACCGCGATCACCCGCCCCGCCGCCGTCTCGTCCGCGACCGCGGCCGCGATCGCCCCCGACCCGCTGCACAGATCCACCACGATGTCACCGGGTTCGACATGATCAATTCCCCACCCGGCCAACAACTCGGTCTCCGGCCGCGGGATGAAGACGCCCTCCCCGACGGCGAGGTCGAGATGCCGGAAGGCGGCCGTGCCGAGCAGGTGCTGCACCGGGATCCGCTGCGCGCGCCGCTTGATCAACTCGGCGAACCGGTCGCGCTCCTCGTCGCGCATCGACTCGATCAGCGCGAGCCGCCCGCGTCCCACCCCGAGCACCGCGGCGGCGAGCAGCTCGGCATCCACCCGCGGCGACTCCACCCCCGCCGCGGCCAGGTCCGATGTCGCACCGGAAAGCATCAATGCGAGCGGTGTCCGTGTCACGGCATAATCATGACGCGTCGTCCATGACGCTTCAGTGGCCGGGGAGGCGCCTGGTGAGTTGGTTGGACCAGCTCGCGGACAACGTCGAGGATCTGCGTGAGGCGGGGCGACTGCAGCAGGGTGGCAGGTCCGCCAAGGCGCTACCGATCCTCGACCGTGTCCTGGATTCGTCGTCCGACCCCACGACCCGCGCCTACGCGCTGGTGCAGCGCCTCGGCGCGCTGATCAATTTGGGCCGCGTCGCCGAGTTCGCGCCGTCCATGACCGCCGCCTCGGCCGCGGTCCGTGAGGTGCCCGATCCGTATCTGCGCGGTCAGATGCACGCCTTCGCCGCGCTCGCCGCCCACCTGCAGAGCGCCCTCGACCGCGGCGTCACGCATCTGGTCCAGGCGTCCCGGGCGCTGGCCGCGGTGCCGGGCGGCGACATCGAGACCGCGTGGGGCTGGCACGACCTCGCGATGGCTTACTCCTATTTGGGCTTCCACGGCCAGGCGCTGACGGCGATCGAGCAGGCGCGGGAGGTCGGCGCGGCGGCCGGGATGGCGCCCGAGGTGTTCGCCGCACCGGGCATCCGGCTGCGCAACGCGGTCTCGCTGGACCATCACGGCGACACCGACGGCTGCCTGCGGGTGCTCCGCGACATCGACGCCGAGCTCGCCCGCTACGTCGCCTCCGGCGCCGACCAGCGCCTGCGGCCGCACCGCCGGGCCGTGTACGGGTATGCGCTGGCTCGCCGGGCCGCGCTGGGCGAGCGCACCGGCGGCGACGCGGCCGGCTGGCTGACCCGCGGCGGCGACAGCGCGCGCACC
>NZ_JBFAZH010000187.1:0-9206 GCF_040681735.1 Actinoplanes sp. NPDC051633
GCACGGCGCCGGCGACGCGGTGCTGCGGGAAACGGCGGCCCGGCTGCAGACCTGTCCGCGGGAGAGCGACACGGTGGCGCGCTTCGGCGGGGACGAGTTCGCGGTCGTCGCCGAGCGCCTCGCCGACCCGGCCGACATCCACGTCGCGGCCGCCGGCATCGTCGCCGCGATGCGCGGTCCGATCCACATCGGACGGCGCGCGGTGACGGTCACGGCGAGTGTCGGCATCGCCCTGAACCGGCCGGGCGACACCGCCGACGACATGCTGCGCGGCCGACCTCGCCATGTACCGAGCGAAGACCAGCGGAAAGAGCCGGCACGTGCTGTCCGGATCCTGACCGGACCGTTATCCACAGAGCCTAAAAGGGGACAGCGCCGCGGCCGTCGCGTGCCCCATACTTCCGCGGTGATTCAACCTGGGGGGAACCGCAAGCCGGGCAAAAGCATGTGGATCGGGGCGGTGGCGGTCGTCGTGTTCGTCGTCGCCGGCTGTGGCCTCGGCAGCAAGGACGGCGGCGACGAGCCGGCGACCGGCGCCGACACGGCCAAGGTGCTGACCGAGGTGGACGCTTCGCTGAAGGAGCCGTTCGCCGCGGTGGCCAAGGGGGACAAGGCCGCCTTCGACACGGCCGCGCAGGGGCTGAAGGCCGGCGCCGGCAAGCTCACCGGGGCCACGCTGACCCCGCTGGCCGACTCGCTGTCCGACCTCTCGGACGAGGTGGCCGACGCGGGGCAGAAGGGCTCGGCCTGCCCCGCCGGGCAGCCGGGGGCGGATGTGCTGCGCGGCAAGGCCGCGGCGAAGGTGCGCGCGGAGGCGAAGGCCCTGGCCGCCAAGGACGCCTCGTACAAGTTCGGCACGTTCCTGCCGGCCGCGCCCAAGGAGCAGACCCGCCGCCTGGGCAACGGCGACTTCGTGAAGAAGAAGTCCGGCAGCGGCCGCGGTGAGCTGGTCATCGAGAACGGCGCCGGGGACACGACGGTGAGCGTGGTGCCGAAGGGCCAGAAGAAGCCGGCGTTCGTGGTCTACGTCCGCGGCAAGGCGAAGCACACGGTCGAGGGCGTCAAGGCCGGCTCGTACAACATCTTCACCGCCGCCGGCGAGGACTGGGACGCCGCGAAGAAGGGCTTCACCCGCGACTGCGCGTTCAGCAAGTTCGACGACGACTTCGACTTCTCGTCCAGGGGTGACCGCTGGACCATCACCCTCAAGGAGGTCGTGGGCGGCAACGCCAGCACGAGTGACGTCGACCCGAACTCGTTCCCGGCCGGCTGAGACTATGCGGGGCCCGGGGCGCCGTCCCCGGGCTCCCAACTCGGGTCGCGACCGCTGAGGCCGAGGACCTGGTCGAGCTGCGGCGCGGTGGGCGGCACGGGCACGGCCGGGGCGTACAGGCCCATGCTCCGGCCCTGTTCGGCGGTGGCCACGACGAAGTCAAGCGTCGTGCGCACCGCCTCCGCCGGCCAGCCGACCGCCTTGCCGAGCGCGCGGGCCAGGTCCCAGCCGTGCAGCACGACGTCGGACACCAGCATCGTCACCGCCTGTTCCGCGGGCATCGTCATGCCGCCGACATCCACGACCCCCTCGGGCATCGACCAGTCGTCACTCAGGGTCGTGGCCGTCGCGGGCCAAGTCCAGTGCCCGGCGGGGATGTCCCGGCCGTGGCCGATCAGGTCCAGCGCGGCGACGTCCTGGCGCAGGTGCGCGGTCAGCGCGGCGACATCCCAGTCTCCGCAGGGCGTCGGCAGGCCGGCCGCGCCGGGCGGGACGGCGCTGACGAGGTCGGTGGTCACGGCCGTCGCGGCCGTCACGATGGGTGCGGTCATGCGCCCAAGCTAGGGGTACGCGCACCGCGCCGTCTTGAACGAACGCGACGCTACGCTCACGGCCATGCCCGGCATCCTGCACGCCCGCGCCGCCGCCGGGCAGTTCGCCTACGCCGAGCTGCCGGTCGCGCCCGGCCTCGAACCGTTCGCCGAGCATTACTGGCGGGTGCGCTGGGACCTGACCGGCCGCCCGCCGTACGAGCAGTGGGTCCTGCCCTATCCGTCGGTCAACATCACGTTCAAGGCGGATCGCTGCCGGGTGGCCGGGGTGCCCCGCGGGCGGTTCTCCGAGACGCTCACCGGCACCGGCCGGGTGTTCGGCATCCGGTTCCGGCCCGGTGGTTTCCGGCCGTTCACGGCCCGGCCGGTGGCCGAGCTGACCGCCCGGTTCGTCCCGGTCGCGGAGTTCTTCGGCGAGCCGGGAGTCACCCTGGCCGAGGCCGTCCTGGCGGCCGGCGACGAGGACGCCGCGGCAGTGCTCGACGCGTTCCTGCTGGGTTTCGAGCCGCGCCGCGACGCCGACGGCGACGTGGTGGCCGATGCCGTCCGCCGGGTCGCCGTCGAACCCGGCCTGACCCGCGCCGACCAGCTCGCGGATGCCACCGGGGTGGGCCTGCGCCGCCTGCAGCGGCTCTTCCGCGAGCACGTCGGCGTCGGGCCGAAGTGGCTGATCCGCCGTTACCGGCTGCACGAGGCCGCCGCGCGCGCCGCGACCGGCGTGCGGCTCGACCTGGTGTGCCTGGCCGCCGAGCTGGGCTACAGCGACCAGGCGCATCTGACCCGCGACTTCACCGCCCTGATCGGCACGCCGCCGGCCAGATACGCCCGCGACCAGCGGTGAGCGGAGCAGCCCGCGACCAGCGGATCGCCCGCGGTCAGCGGTGGTCGGAGCCGGCCGACTCGACCGCGGCGCGGCCCGCCTCCAGGCGGGCGATCGGCACCCGGAACGGCGAGCAGGACACGTAGTCCAGGCCGACCTCGTGGAAGAAGTGCACCGACTCGGGGTCGCCGCCGTGCTCGCCGCAGACGCCCAGCTTCAGGTCCGGCCGGGTGGCCCGGCCCTCGTCGCTGGCGATCCGCACCAGCCGGCCCACGCCCTCGCGGTCGATCGACTCGAACGGCGAGATGCCGAAGATGCCCAGCTCGAGGTAGCGCCAGAAGAACGCGCCCTCCACGTCGTCGCGGGAGAAGCCCCAGCCCATCTGGGTCAGGTCGTTGGTGCCGAAGGAGAAGAAGTCGGCCGCCTCGGCGATCTGCCCCGCGGTCAGCGCCGCCCGCGGCACCTCGATCATCGTGCCGATCAGCACCTCGACGCCCGAGTCGCCGACCACCTCGGTGATGATCTTCTCGGCCTCGGTGCGTACCGTCTCCAGCTCCTGCACCGCGCCGACCAGCGGGACCATGATCTCCGGCCGCGGCCGGCCGCCCTCGCCGGCCAGCGCCACGGCGGCCTCGGCGATCGCCCGCACCTGCATCGCGAAGAGGCCGGGGATGACCAGGCCGAGGCGGACGCCGCGCATGCCCAGCATCGGGTTCGACTCGTGCATGCGGCGCACCGCGTTCAGCATCTTCTCGCTGCGCCCGACCTGCTCGCCGCGCTCCTTGGCCACCGCGACCTTGACCGCCAGGTCCTCCAGCGACGGCAGGAACTCGTGCAGCGGCGGGTCGATCAGGCGCACGGTGACCGGCAGGCCGTTCATCTCGCGGAACAGCTCGAGGAAGTCCGCCTTCTGCAGCGGCCGCAACGCATTCAGGGCCTCGTTGCGCTCGTCGTCGGTGTTCGCCAGGATCAGCCGCTCGACCAGCTCGCGCCGGTCGCCGAGGAACATGTGCTCGGTGCGGCACAGGCCGACACCCTGCGCGCCGAACCGGCGGGCCCGGGCCGCGTCCCGGCCGGTGTCGGCGTTGGTGCGCACCAGCAGCCGGCGGCGCTCGTCGGCGTGCGTCATGATCCGGTGCACGGCGGCGACGAGGGGCTCGTTGACCAGGGCAGGGTCCAGGTCGCCCTCGAAGTAGCGGACCACCTCGGACGGTTGCACCGGCACCTCGCCGAGGTAGACCCGGCCGGTGGTGCCGTCGATGGAGATCGTGTCGCCCTCGTTCACGGTGTGCCCGCCGACGGTGAACGAGTCGCTCGACACCCGCAGCTCGTCGGCGCCGCAGACGCACGTCTTGCCCATGCCGCGGGCCACCACGGCGGCGTGGCTGGTCTTGCCGCCGCGCGAGGTGAGGATGCCCTGGGCGGCGATCATGCCGGGCAGGTCGTCGGGGTTCGTCTCGCGGCGTACCAGGATCACGTTCTTGCCCTCGGCCGCGGCCTGCACCGCGTGCTCGGCGGTGAACACGACCTCGCCGACCGCCGCGCCGGGTGAGGCGCCGACGCCCTTGGTGAGCACCTCCGGGTCGCCGCTCATGTCGAAACGGGGGAACATCAGCTGGGCGAGCTGGCTGCCGGTGACCCGGTGCATCGCCTCGTCCAGGTCGATGACCTCCTCGTCGACGAGCTGCGCGGCGATCGTGAAGGCGGCCGCGGCGGTGCGCTTGCCGACCCGGGTCTGCAGCATCCACAGCTTGCCGCGCTCGATGGTGAACTCGATGTCGCACAGGTCGTGGTAGTGCCCCTCCAATGTGGCCATGATGCCGAGCAGTTCGTCGTACGACTGCTTGTCGATCCGCTCGAGATCCTGCAGCGGGACCGTGTTGCGGATGCCGGCGACCACGTCCTCGCCCTGAGCGTTCTGCAGGTAGTCGCCGTAGACGCCGGTGGCGCCCGTCGACGGGTCGCGGGTGAAGGCGACGCCGGTGCCCGAGTCGGGGCCGAGGTTGCCGAAGACCATCGAGACGACGCTGACGGCGGTGCCCAGGTCGCCCGGGATTCGTTCCTGCCGGCGGTAGAGGACGGCCCGGTCGGCGTTCCAGGACCGGAAGACCGCGGCGATCGCGAGGTCCATCTGCTCGCGCGGGTCCTGCGGGAACTCATGGCCGGTGTGCTTGGCGAAGAGGTCCTTGTAGACGCCGACCAGCGCCTTGAGATCCTCGGCGTCCAGGTCGATGTCGTCCTTGGCGCCCTTGGTGCTCTTCGCCTCGTGCAGGGCATCCTCGAAGGCGCTGCCGGGCACGTCGCAGACGGTCTTGCCGAACATCTGGATCAGCCGGCGGTAGGAGTCCCAGGCGAACCGGTCGTTGCCGCCGGCCTGCCGGCTGAGCCCGGACACCGACTCGTCGTTGAGGCCGACGTTCAGGACGGTCTCCATCATGCCGGGCATGGAGAACTTGGCGCCGGAGCGTACGGACACCAGCAGCGGGTCGGCCGGGTCGCCGAGCTTGCGGCCCATCGCCTCTTCCAGCGTCTCCAGGTGCGCGGAGATCTCCTCGTCGAGCCCGTCGACGTGCGCTCCGGAGGACAGGTACTCCTTGCAGGCCTCGGTGGTGATCGTGAAACCGGCGGGCACCGGTAACCCGAGGTTCGTCATTTCGGCGAGGTTGGCGCCCTTGCCACCGAGCAGATCCTTCAGGTCCTTGTTTCCCTCGGCGAAGTCGTAGACGAACTTCATGACGATGCACCTCCGGGTTACGAATACCCCAGCGTGGTCGGTTCTACGCCCGGGATCCGTAGGCTAGGCGAGTCTGCAGCCGACGAAAATGATCCAGTGCGGAATGCCACTGGCCGTCGATCGGCGGTGCGCGGAATGCGCTCTCCCCGCGCACCAACGAGCACCACGGGCGTCGGTCCGCGTCGGCCCGCGTCGGTAAGGTGGGTCGGTGGGCGCCATTGTGCAGAATTCCGAAACGAGCCAGCTGCTCGGCGAATTGACCAACCTGGTCGGCCGAGAGGATCCGTATCCGCGATACGACCGGCTCCGCGAGATCGCACCGCTCATCCGCGCCGACGACGGCGCGCTGGTGGTGACCGGGTACGCGGACTGCGCCACGGTGGTCCGCGACGGGCGGCTGGCCCACATGTCCCCCGACATGCTGGCGTTCATCGGGTTCGAGGACTGGCGCGAGCACCCGGCGCTGAAGCTGCTGTTCACCAGCATCCTCAACCTCAACCCGCCGGACCACACCCGCCTGCGCCGGCTGGTCAGCTCGGCCTTCACCGCCCGCCGCGTGCAGGCGCTGCGGCGGGCGATCGAGCGCATGGTGGACGAGCTGCTGGCCGGCATGTCCGGCGAGGCCGACTTCATCCAGGCGTTCGCGTTCCCGTTGCCCGCCAACGTGATCGGCGAGCTGCTGGGCGTGCCGCCGGCCGACCGGGCGCAGTTCCAGTCGCTGATCCGGGACTGGTCGCAGGTGCTCGAGTACATCGACCGGGAGCAGCTCGTGACCGCCGACGCGGCCGCCGCGACCGTGTACGACTATCTGGCCGGGCTGGCCGATCAGCGGCGCCGCAAACCGGCCGACGACCTGATCAGCGCGATGGTCGAGGCCGAGTCGGCGGGCGACCGGCTCACCGGCGAGGAACTGCTGACGATGGCCGGGCTGCTCTTCGCGGCCGGCTTCGAGACCACCACCAACCTCCTCGCCAACAGCGTCATGGTGCTGGACCGGCACCCGGAGGCGGTGATCGGCGACCCGGCGCTCGCGGTCGAGGAGCTGCTGCGCTTCGACAGCCCGGTGCAGCTCGTCGGGCGGCTGGCGCACGAGGACGTGGAGCTCGGCGGCACGGTCGTGGAGGCGGGTGAGCGGGTGATCGCGTACACGGGGGCCGGCAATCGCGATCCGCGGCGCTTCACGGACCCCGGCCGGCTGGATCTGTCGCGGGCCGACAACGCGCCGCTGTCGTTCGGCGGGGGCATCCATTACTGCCTCGGCGCGCCGCTGGCACGGCTGGAGGCGCAGATCGCGATCCCAGTCCTGCGCGACCGGGTGCGGGTCTGCGGCGAACCCACCCGGCGGGACAGTCTCACCCTGCGCGGATACACCGCGATGCCCGTGCGGACAACGTAAGGTGCCGCTGCGAATTCCACGGGGGAAGAACTCGCAACGGCGTTGAGGTCACGGTAATCCACATCGGGCGACGCTGTCTATCCCACTCGGTTGAGGACTGTGCCGACCAGTTTCTTCCAGTCGCTGTCGAAGGCGGGCGAGCCGCTGGAAGTGCCGAGCCGGTACACCGCGTACGCGTCCACGAACACGACGTTGGCCCTGCTCACGACGGCGATGGCGGTGTCCGCGGTGCCCTTGTTCTCGATGTAGGTCTTGTGCCGGGTGACGACGAAGCCGGTCCAGCCACCCTCGTTCATCTCGGTGGTTCGAGCCGTCTCGGTGTAGGCGGGCTCCGACCGGTCGGCGGTCTCGGTGGCCGGCCGGCTGACGGTGGCCGGACAGCCATCGGCGACTGCCCTCAGGGCCGCCAGCCCGGCCCGGGCGCCCGAGTCGTCGGGGTAGACCAGCGCGGTCTGGGTCAGCGTCTGTGCGCCCTGGTTGCCCTCGTCGACCAGTGGCGTACTGATCACTTCGGCGCCCGGCGGCACCGGCGGCACGGTGGCCGCGCCGCCGCAGAAGGCGACCAGCCGGCTGGGGTCGGTGGAGGCCTCCGGCGCCTTCCAGGTCGGCCCGATCTCGTTGGCCTGCAACAGCGCGCCACGCATCGTGGTGACGGTAAAGCCGCCGTCCGGCGGGTCGGGCACGGCGTCGTCGCCGGAGTCACAACCGGTAGTGAGCAGGACGGCACACGCGGCGACGGCGAGCACGCGGGTGATGAGCATCCGGCAATCTAAGCACGCGCGATCACGGCGGCCAGCTCGGCGACCCCCGCCCGGATCCGCGCCTCCGACATCGACGAGTAGCCCAGGATCAGCGCTCCGGTCCCACTCCCGGACGCTTGATAGTCGGCAAGGGTGCTCAGGCCGATGCCCACGCGACGCGCGGCGCGGGCGACGGCCACCTGGTCGTCGACCGGAACCGTCACGTGCAGCCCCGCGGCGATCCCGGTGACGCGCAGCGACGGGAGATGGTGGGCCAGCGCGGCCACCAGGGCGTCGCGCCGCGCCCGATACCGCAACCGCATCCGCCGCAGATGCCGGTCCAGGTCACCGCGGGCGAGGAACCGGGCGAACGCCAGCTGCTCGATCCGGGCCGAACCCTGATCGGTGAGCATCCTCTCGTGCCGCAGCGGCCCGGCCAGCGCGGGTGGCACCACCATCCAGCCGAGCCGCAGGGCGGGCGCGAGGACCTTGCTCGCCGTGCCGCAGTAGATGACGTGGTCGGGGTCGAGGCCCTGCAGGGCGCCGACCGGAGCCCGGTCGTAGCGGTACTCGGCGTCGTAGTCGTCCTCGATCGCGTACGCGTGCCGCTCGCGCAGCCAGGCGACCAGCTCGGCGCGGCGGGCCGGGGCCAGGACCACACCGGTGGGGTGCTGGTGTGCGGGCGTCACCACGACCGCGTCGGCGTCCGTCGCGGCCAGGGCGTCGACGCGCAGGCCGAGGTCGTCGACCGGCACCCGGACCGGTTCCAGGCCGGCGCGGGCGACGATCTCGTCCTCCTCCCAGCTGCTGGGGTCCTCGAGGGCGATGCGCCGGGCGCCCCGGGCGGCGAGGGTGCGGCAGATCAGGCCCATGCCGTGCAGGTAGCCGTTGGTGACGACCACGCGGTCGGGTGACGCGACCACGCCGCGGACCCGGCCGAGATAGTCGGCGAGGCTCTCCCGGAAGCCGTCGACGCCGAACGCGTCGCCGTAGTTGAGGTCGGCGGCGCTGATCTCCATGACCGCTTCCCGCATGCAGCGGGCCCAGGCCTCCCTGGGGAACGAGGACACGTCCGGGCGCGACGGGCGGAAGTCGTACCGCAGCGGCGGGTCGGCCGGGACGGGCCGGGCGCCCGGCTCCGGGCCGAATGGACCGTCGGCCACCCGCGGGCGGGCGCCCTGCCGGATCGCCAGATAGCCCTCGGCGGCGAGCTGCGCGTACGCGTCGACGGTGATCTTGCGCGAGACGCCGAGCTGGCCGCTCAGGTCGCGGGTCGACGGCAGCGCGGTACCCGGCCGCAGGCTGCCGTCCCGGATCGCGCCGCGCAGCCGGGACTCGATCTGCGCGCGCAAGGTCTCCGGGTGGTCCCTCGAGACCGACATCAGGAGTTCCAACTGGTCCCCTCTTCCGGTGCGCAGGTGGATCTGTCTTTCGTACCAGTTCGGGGCGACGGTGACTACATGCTCTTCACGACCTCCGTACTCGCCCGCCTCCCACTCGCCACGTTCAGCCTGGGCCTGCTGGTCCACGCCGAGCACCTCACCGGCTCGTACGCCGCGGCCGGCGTCGTGGCCGGCACGCTCGCCATCGCGCAGGGCGGCGGCGGTCCGCTGCTCGGACGCCTGGTCGACCGGCGCGGCCAGACCCTCGTCCTGCTCGCCTCCTCGCTGATCGCCGGCCTGGCCCTGTGCG
>NZ_JBFAZH010000188.1:0-9167 GCF_040681735.1 Actinoplanes sp. NPDC051633
CTGTGGTTGGTGAGCTCGAACCTGTTCGGCGTGCCGTCGCGGTGGAGGTGTCGCAGGCGCACCCGGCGCGCGGCACCGGGCGGGGCGGCGAGCATGTCGATCCAGCTCGCGATGGCGCGCTGGTGGTCCTCCGGGTGCACCAGCTCGAGCGAGCGCCGGCCGGCCAGCTCAGCGGCGGTCCACCCGAGGACCAGCTCGATGGCTGGGTCGGCGTCGATGATCAGGGCGGCGGGATCCTTGCGTACGGTGATCAGCCGGGGCTTGACCGGAACCTGCGCCCGCTCGCCCCCGGTGATCGACCCCGGAACGCCGGTGATCAGGCCGACGAACACGCCATGCGTGTGCGTGGCGTCGATGAAGTGCAGCCGCGCCACCTGCTCGGGATCCGCGGCCAGGTGCACGTCGCAGTTCGCCCCGCCCTCGGCCTTCGCGGTTCCCCAGGCCCTCGCCACGATCTCGATGTCCTCCGGCACGACCAGGTCGATGGCCCAGCGGCTGCCGACGATCGGCCGGTGCGCGCCGAGCCGCAGCGACGGCGGCACGGGAACGAACAGACCCGTCGGTGCGATCGCGGCGATGTGCGCGTCCGGGTATTGCGCCAGCGCGGCGGCAAGTACGGCGTCCAACCCGGCCTCGTCCATATTCGTCAGATCGTCCGGCAACTGTCCGACCTGAACCTATCCGCCGCCGGTCAGCTGAACGACCGCGGAGACGGCTTTCTGCACCAGGCCGTCGAGGGCGCGGGGCAGGATGGCGATCGCCGTGCCGGCCAGCGTCAGCACCAGCATGATCTTGGCGGGGAAGCCCAGCTGGAACGCGTTCAGCGCCGGCGCCACCCGGTTGAGCAGGCCGAACGCCACGTCGGTGAGGAACAGCACGGCGATCAGCGGGCCGGCGATCTGCAGCGCGGCGAGGAACATCTCGCCGATGCCGGAGATCAGCAGCTTGCTGAACGTGCCCATGGAGAAGTTGGCATTGAGCGGCAACGTCTCGTAACTCTGGATGAAGCCGCGCAGGATGAGCTGGTGCCCGTCGCTGGCGAACAGCAGCGTGACGGCCATCAGGTTGTAGAACCGGCCGAAGATCGAGCTCTGGCTCATCGACAGCGGGTCGAAGGCCATCGCCAGCGTGAAGCCGCCGAACACGTCGAGCAGGTCGCCGGCCGCCTGCACGGCCGCGAAGAGCAGCGCGGTGACGAAGCCCAGCGCCGCGCCCACGAAGACCTGCAGCGCGGCGCAGGCGATGATGTCGGAGGTCTCGATCGACGGGATGCTGGTCCGCAGATAGGGCGCCATCGGCAGGGAGATCCCGAACGACAGCAGGATCTTGATCTGCACCGGGATGAGGCGGTTGTTGAACGGCGGGCAGATGGTCATCCACGCGCCCGCCCGCACCGCGCCGAGTGCCAGCGCGAGCAGTTCGGAGATCGGCAGATCCCAGTTCATCCGAGAGCCCGGCTCATTTGTAACTCGCCACGAGGGCGGTGATGATCAGCCCCCACCCGTTGACCAGCACGAACAGCAACAGCTTGAACGGCATGGCCACGGTCACCGGCGGCAACATCATCATGCCCAGCGACATCAGCGACGCGGACACCACCATGTCGATGATCAGGAAGGGGATGAAGATGACGAACCCGATGATGAAGGCGGCGCGCAGCTCGGAGAGGACGAACGCCGGAATCAGCGTGGTCAGCTCGACCTCGTCCTTGTTCGCCGGCTTCTCCTGCCCGGAGACCTTGACCAGCAGGGCGATCTCGTCCTCACGGGTGGTCTTCCACATGAACTCGCGCAGCGGCTCGACGCCGTCCTCGAACGCCTGCGACTGCGTCTTGTCGCCCTTCAGGTAGGGCTGGATGCCCTGCTCGTTCACCTGGGACACGGTCGGGCCCATGATGAACAGGCTGATGAACAGCGCCAGCCCGGCCAGCACCTGGTTGGGCGGCATGCTGGTCAGGCCGAGCGCGTTGCGGGTGACCCCGAGCACCATGAACACCTTGGTGAAACACGTGCACAACAGCAGCACCGCGGGCGCCACCGAGAGCAGTGTCAGGCCGAGCACGATCACCAGCGAGGTGGCTGGCTTGCTGCCGTCCGGGTTGGTGCCGCCGATGTCGATGTTGATGCCGGGCGGGGTGGGTGAGGCCGGTGGCCTCGGTGGGACGGGCGCGGCGTGCGCGGCGTCCGGCAGCAGGATGAGGGCCAGGCTCACCATGAGGAAGAGCCCGAAGATCAGGACCAGATGGGTACGCCGGGAGGTCATCGCCGGGTGGTCCGATCCCGCAGGAAGTCCATGGTCGAGCTCCACGTGCGCGGGGACAGGATCGACCCGTCCAGCCGCCCGCCCTTCGCGCTCACCACGTTGTCCGGCAGCAGCACCGCGTCCCGCTTCTCGCCGTGGTGGTCGTGCAGCGGGTTGTGGAAGATCGCCAGCTCGGTCTCGCCGAGCAGGCTGACCTGCTGGTCGGTGACGCCCAGGATGAGCGCGCGGTCGGCCACCTGCACCACGGCCACCGCCGCGCCGCGGGCCAGCTGCTGCCGATTGAGGACGGCCAAGGTGCCCGAGCCGTTGCCGTGCACGCCCCCGCGCCGGACCACCTTGGCCAGCCCCCACATCAGGCCGAAGACGACCAGGAGGGAGAAGCCGATGCGCAGGACGAGTTCGAACAAGGGTTACTCCCGTTCGCTGCCCGGCGCGACGATCTCGGTGATCCGGATGCCGAAGTTCTCGTCCACCACGACCACCTCGCCACGCGCGATCAGCCGGCCGTTGACCAGCAGGTCGGCCGGGCTGCCCGCGGCCCGGTCCAGCTCGACGATCGCGCCGGGCGAGAGCGAGAGCAGCTCTCGGACGCTCATCCGGGTTCGCCCCAGCTCGGCGGACACCTCCATCTCGACGTCGTGCAGCATGTCCAGGCCGCTGCGGATGGCCGCCGCGCCCGGGGTCCGTGGCGCCACGCCGCCGCCCTGATCGGCCGGCCACGGGCTGAGCGCGAGCGCGACCACCGCCCGCACCTGACCGCCGTCCAGCAGCGGCACGGCGACCGCGCCGTCCTTGGCGGCCAGCGCGCTCAGCGCCACGGCCGGCTCCAGGAGCTGGCCCGGGTCGAGCACGGTCGGGCCGAACGCGCGGGCGGCGGCCTCGAGCGCCGGCCGTACGGCGGCGGTCAGGTCGAGCTCGCCGAGCGGGCTCTCCTTCATCGCGTCCGCCAGGTCCTGCCCGACCACCACGACCACCTCGCCGACCGCCGCGCCGCTGAACCTCGCGGTGATCGCCTGGCCTTCGGTGAGCGTGTCGGCGGCTGCGGCGGTCGGCTCACCGGTGACCAGCGGGCGGCTGGTGGGCAGCACGGCGAGAGCCTGCTCGGCGGCGTTGCGGGCCAGCGCGAGCTGGGGTGCGGTGATCGTCGGCGCGGTCATCGACGGCCAACCTCCTTTGACTTGGCCTCGCTCGGCGACGGCACCACCAAGCAGGCGAGCCGGGTTCCCTGGTTGCCGGGCACCGCGTGCGCGAAGACGGTCTCGTTGACGGTCACCTCGAGCGGCAGGCTGGTCGGGTGCCCGAGCGGCACCACGTCGCCGGGGCGTAGATCCACGATGTCATCCGTACGCATACGAATGGGCTGGAATCGGACGGCTACATCGATCGGCGCGGCGGAAAGTCCGGCGGTGAGGTTGCGGGCCGCGCCCTCGCGGATCATTCGCTCGGCCGCGCTCAGCTCGATGTGCTCCTGCTTCTCGAGCACCGGAAGGATCGTGTTGAACGGCAGGCAGATGCTCGCCACGCACTCCTCGGTCCCGATCTTCATCTCGAAGGAGGCGATCACCACGGCGTCGCTGGGCTGGTGCGCGCGCAGGAACTGGGCGTTGTACTCGATCTCGCGCAGCTTGGGGGAGATGTCCACCAGCGTCTCGAAGCCGTATCGCAGCTCGCCCAGCATGCGCTCGAGCAGGCCGCGCAGCAGCGGCATCTCGACCTCGGTGAGCGGACGCTCGGGCTGCGGACCGCCCGGGCCGCCCAGCATGTGGTCGATCGCGGTCATCGCGGCCGAGGAGGAGAGCTCCATCAGCACCGTGCCGGAGAGCGGGTCGAGGCTGATCATGGCGATCACCGTCGGGTTGGCCAGCGAGGAGACGTACTCGTCGTAGTTGAGCTGCTCGATCGAGCCGAGCGTGACGCTGCTGACCACGCGCAGCCGGGTGGTGAGCAGGTTGCCGCAGCTGCGGGCGTAGGTCTCGAAGCAGATCTGCAGCGTCCGCACGTGTTCCCGGGACAGCTTGATCGGCCGGCGGAAGTCGTACGGTGTCGGCCCGCCGCCGCGCCGCGACATCTTGCCCGGCGGACGCGCTGCAGTGGAGGTCACTTGGTCATTTTCGCCTCATTTCACCCCGGACACGGCCGCAATGCGCAAGATGGGCAGGTCCGGATGCCGGACCTGCCCATCTGCCGAGCGGAAACTACTGGGTCACGAACTGCGTGTAGTAGATGTCCATGACGACCTGGGTCTTCTCTTCCTCGTTCTCGTACGCCTTCTCGACCTTCTCGAGGAGCTCCTTCTTGGCGGACTCGCGGCCCTTCTCGGTCTCCAGCTCGGCGACCTCCATGCCGGTGTACTGGTCGATCGCGAGGTCGATGGCCTCGGCGATGTCCGGGGCCTCCTCGCCGGCCGCCTCGGTGAGCTGCAGCGTGAAGCCGAGCTTGAGGTAGTGCGCGTCGGCCAGGTTGATCGTGATGGCGTTGTCCATCGCGACCACGGCCCCCTTGACCGGCTTCTCGACCTCCTTGGCCTCGGCCGAGTCGCCCTTCAGCATGAAGAACGCGCCCGCACCGCCGCCGCCCAGCACGACCAGGGCGATCATGATGATCATCAGCATCTTCTTGGACCTCTTCGGCGCCTCGGCCGATGCGTCCTTCTCGTCCTTGCTCATCTTCAGCTCCCCGTGTCGTCAGTCGTGCGAAGCGGTCGTGGTGGTGGTGCCGGTGGTCTGTTCGGCCGAAGGCGGCGAAGTCGTAGCGCCGGCGTGCAGCTTGGCGTCGTCACCGGCGGCGGCCGGCAGCAGCGCCGCCTGCTCCGCGGTGAGCTGGGTGAGGACCACGACGTCGACGCGGCGGTTCATCTGCACCGACTTCGGGTCCGTCGGGTTGATCAGCGGCTTGGTGTCGGAGAACCCGACCGCGCTCATCCGGTCCTTGGCCAGCCCGTCGCCGGTCAGGTGGCGCACCACCGTCGAGGCGCGGGCCGCGGAGAGCTCCCAGCCGCTCGGGTACTGCCCGGTGGTGGCCTTGAGCTGGTTGGTGTGCCCGTCGACCTCGATGTTGTTGGGCAGCTTGGCCAGCGCCGGCGCGATGGCGTTCAGGATCTTCTCGCCGCCGGACCGCAGCTTGGCGTCGCCGCCGTCGAACACGACCTCGTTGGTCACCACGGTGATGATCAGGCCACGCTCGTTGATGGTGAACTTGACCTGGTCCTGCAGCTTGGCCTTGACCAGTGCGGCGGCCACCTTCCGCTCGATCTCCTTGAGGTTCTCCACCTCCTTGGTCGCGGCCTGGGCGTCCTTGGAGGCCTTGGCCCGGCTCTTCGCCTTGAGCGCGGCCTCCACCGCCTTCTTCTCCTTCTCCGACATGTTGGCCGTGCCCGTCGCCCCGTCGCTCGGGTTGGCGCCGGCGTCGATCTGCACGACCTGGGTCGCGTTGCCGGAACCGTCGAGCTGCGCCGCGGATCCGGTGAACGCCGCGCTCTCGGCGCCGAACCCCTCGGAGAGGCCGGCCGCCAGCTCGGCGAACTTCTTCTGGTCCACGCTGCTCATCGAGAACAGCACCACGAAGAGAACGAACAGGAGCGTCAACATGTCGGCGTACGACACGAGCCAGCGCTCGTGGTTGACGTGCTCCTCGTGCTCCTCGTGACCGCCTTTCTTCTTCTTGGCGCTCCCGCTACTCATGTCAGATCACGCAGCCTTCTTCGTCGAAGCCGCCTCGGCCGCGGCAGCGGCGTCCGGGGGCAGCAGGGACCGGAGCTTCTGCGCCACGAGGCGCGGGTTCGAGCCGGCCTGGATGGCCAGCACGCCGTCGATCACCAGCTCCATCTCGTCGACCTCGATGCCGGTCAGACGGTCGAGCCGGGCGGCCATCGGCAGGAAGATCAGGTTGGCCGAGAGCACGCCCCACAGGGTGGCGACGAACGCCGCGGCGATGGAGTGACCCAGCGTCTCGGGCTTGTCGAGGTTCTCGAGCACGTGCACCAGGCCCATGACCGTGCCGATGATGCCGACGGTCGGGGCGTACCCGCCCATGTTCTCGAAGATCTTCTTGCCGGCCTTGTCGGCCTTCTTCTTCGCCGCGATCTCCGCGTGCAGGATGTCGTGCAGCTCCTCGGGGTCGGTGCCGTCGATGGCGAGCTGCAGACCGCGCTTGAGGAACGGGTGCTCGACGGTCTTGACCGCGTCCTCGAGCGCCAGCAGGCCCTCGCGGCGGGCCCGCTCCGCCAGCTTGACGACGTCGTCGACCAGCTGGGTGGGCGGCGGGACCTTGGCGAGCAGGGCCTTCTGGAAGAGCTTGCCGACGCCGAGCGCGTCCTTCATGACGCCGCCGGCCATGGCGGCCATGAAGGCGCCGCCGAAGACCAGCAGCATCGACGGGATCAGGATGATCGACGCCGGGTTTCCACCCTCCAGGATCTGGACGGTGAAGACGATGATGACGGCGACGACAATGCCAATGATGCTTGCGAGATCCATCAGCGGTCCTTCCGGTGCAGCGGGAGCACGACGGCGTCCTGCTCGACGTTGTCGGAGACCGCGATGGCGGGCTCACCCTCGAGGCGGCTCGCCTGAGCGATCAGCGAGGCGCGGTAGTGACGGACCGAGTCGATGAACTCGGGCACCGATTCGGCGATGACGTACTTGGTGCCGTCCACCAGCGTGACGACCGTGTCGGGCGTGCAGTCGGCGCGCTCGATGAGGTCCGGGTTGATGGCGAATACGGCACCGTTGATGCGGGTTACGAGGATCACGACGTCCGTCCTTGGTCAGTCAGTCATTCGGCTGGTCGGGCCGTCCGTGGCCCCTCAACTGGTCCTTCGGCCCCTGCCCGGTTGCCGATGAGCGCGGCATGGTCGCCATTGAGGTGCTGATTCGGCGACCGGCTCCGAACAGACGGAAGCCGGGGCGGGCGTCTGTGCCCGTCCCGGCCTCCGCCGGCTCAAACTGCTGTTATCAGCGTTTCAGGTTGACGAGCTCCTGGAGGATCTCGTCGGAGGTCGTGATGATCCGGCTGTTGGCCTGGAAGCCGCGCTGGGCGATCACCAGGTTGGTGAACTCCTGGGCCAGGTCGACGTTCGACATCTCCAGCGCGCCGCTGGTGATCAGGCCCAGGCCGGCGGAGCCCGCCGCGCCGATCTGCGCGAGGCCGGAGTTGACCGTGCTGCGGAACATCGAGTCGCCGATCTTCTCCAGGCCGTTCACGTTGTTGAAGTTCGCCAGGGACACCTGGCCGAGGGTCTGCTTCAGGCCGTTGGAGAAGACACCGACGATCTGCCCGGTGTTCGACACCGTGTACGAGCTCAGCACACCCGCGCCGGAGCCGTCCGAGTTGCTGACCCGGGCTTCGGTGTTGCCGCTGAACTGGGTTAGGTCGCGGATGTCGAAGGTGTAGTTGCCGACCCTCCACTTCCCGCTGTCCAGGCCGGTGTCCGGGTCGGCGTCGCCCACCGCCTTGCCGTCCTGGAAGGTGATCGGCTGCGACGAGCCGTCCGGCAGAGACATGGTCCACTCGGTGCCGCCGGTCTTCTCGAACGTCACCACCATGGGTTCGGCGGCGCCGTTCTCGTTGTACACCTTGACCGGGATCTCCTTCTTGGTCCCGAGCACGGCCTCGTTGGAGAAGTTGCCGGTCATCGTGATGTTCTCGGTGACCTCCGGCTTCAGGCTGATGCCGATGGGCAGCTTGATGTCGCCGGGCGCGCCGGCGGTGTTGACCTCGCCCTCCCCGTCCGCGCTCCATCCCTGCACGATCTGGCCGTTCGGGGTGGTGAGCGATCCGTTGGCGTCGAAGCTGAACGAGCCGGCCCGGGTGTAGAGCGACTCGCCGCCGCTCTTGACCACGAAGAAGCCGTCGCCCTGGATCATCATGTCCGAGCTCTTGCCGGTGGTCTGCGCGGCGCCCTGGCCGAAGTTGGCGGTGATGCTGGCCAGGCGTACGCCGAGGCCGACCTGGGCCGGGTTGGTGCCACCGGCCGAGTTCTGCGGGGCGCCGGCCGCGTTGACCATCTGCGACAGGGTGTCCTGGAAGACGGTCTGGCTGGACTTGTAGCCGGTGGTGTTGACGTTGGCGATGTTGTTACCGGTCACGTCCATCATCTGCTGATGGGCGCGCAGGCCACTGATGCCGGAGAAGAGTGAACGCAGCATAGGTCAGGCTTCCTTGGTGGGTGCGGGAGCGGGAGCGGAGGTTTGCTGGACTTCCGTGACCTTGGACAGCTCCACATCCATGTTCCCGACCACCAGAGTCGGTTCGCTGTCGCCGTTGAGCTTGGTCTTCGTCACGACGCCGGTGAACGAGTTGCCGTCGGCGTCCTGATAGGTGACCGTGCGGCCGACCAGCGACGACGCGCCGATCAGCTGCTGTGACTGGAGCATGGTGGCGATCTCGCCGAGCTTCTCCACCTGGGTGAACTGGGCCGTCTGCGCCAGGAACTGCGTCGAGTCGGCCGGGTTGCTGGGGTCCTGATACTTCAGCTGGGCCACCAGGAGCTTCAGGAACGTGTCCTGATCACCGAGCTTCTTCGTCGAGCCGGCGTCGCTGGTGGTCTTGTTGGTGTACATGGACGTCGCCATCTTGTTGGCGTCGTTCCCACCGATCGGCGAGGTCATGATCCATCCCCCTGACGCTGGCTTGCTTCCTACTCCCTTGAAATCGGCCACCTGCGCGATCCGCTTAGGCCACGCTTTGCCATAGGGGTGACCAGTTTTGGGGGAGGTGATACAGCGCCGTGAGTGAGAAGACCGAACAGCCGACAGCGCAAAAACTGAAGAAGGCCAAGCAGGAGGGCCAGATCGGGCGCAGCCAGGATGTCGGCGCCTGGTTCGGCATGCTGGCGGCGAGCATCGTGCTGCCCCGCACGCTCAGCTCGGCGATGGACCACGCGCGCGAGCTGATGGCCAAGATCC
>NZ_JBFAZH010000189.1:0-9160 GCF_040681735.1 Actinoplanes sp. NPDC051633
CGCCAGGCCATCACCCGCGCCATGGCCGACCAGGCCCGCACCATCCGCATCCCGGTGCACATGGTGGAGGTCATCAACAAGCTCGGCCGCATACAGCGTGAGCTGCTCCAGGACCTGGGCCGCGAGCCCACGCCGGAAGAGCTGGCCAAAGAAATGGACATCACCCCGGAAAAGGTGCTGGAGATCCAGCAGTACGCGCGGGAGCCCATTTCGCTCGACCAGACCATCGGCGACGAGGGCGACAGCCAGCTCGGTGACTTCATCGAGGACTCGGAGGCGGTCGTCGCGGTCGACGCGGTCTCCTTCTCGCTGCTGCAGGACCAGCTCCAGCAGGTGCTCCAGACGCTGTCCGAGCGTGAGGCCGGCGTGGTCCGGCTGCGTTTCGGGCTGACCGACGGCCAGCCCCGGACGCTCGACGAGATCGGTCAGGTCTACGGTGTGACGCGTGAGCGGATCCGGCAGATCGAGTCCAAGACGATGTCGAAGCTCCGTCACCCGTCTCGTTCACAGGTCCTGCGGGACTACTTGGACTAGGGTTTCCAGTCAACCTTTCGTGTCGGTTTGGTCACCACCCGTACATCACTGGGTGGTGATCAGACCGTTGTGTGATCGAGATCGTTGACGTGGCACCCTTGAGGGACGGCACACTTGCCGGACAACGTGTGACTTGGGTCCCCCCGGGGCACACGGGGAAGGCAGCAACGAGCACGGATGTTGCAAAGTGAGTGAGCAGTAGCCGAGGAACAAGTTCATCGGTAACGACCAGAGGAGGAAGGCGATGACCCCGACTCTCACGCCGCCGGCGGGTACTGTGGCCGGCCCAGCTGCCGATGAACGGTGCGACCGCTGCAACGCAGCAGGGAAGCTCCGTTTGACCCTCGCGGGCGGTGGTGAGCTCGTGTTCTGCGGGCACCACGCCAACCGCTACGCCGAGGACCTGGTGAAGATCGCGGTGCAGTATGCAGCGGACCCGGAGTTCGTCTGGCGCGGCGCGGACATGATGTCCAACTCCAACTGAACATCCCCCACAGACACGATTGAGGGGCGCCCACGGTGTGGGGCGCCCCTTTCACGTGCCCGGACAATCGCCCGGAGCCGCTCGACCGTCGTCGGTCAGAGCGTCTGTACCGTGGCGATCCGCTCCTCGAGCTGCTCGATGGTCGCCTGGGCGCTGGGCGGGCCACCGCAGAGACGGCGCAGCTCGGCGTGGATCTTGCCGTGCGGCAGGCCGGTGCGGTGGTGGTGCGCCGCCACCAGGGTGTTGAGCTGGCGTCGCAGGGTCACCCGCCGCTCCCCCGCGCTCAGCACCACCGGCTCGCGTGGCGACGGCACCGCGTCGCCGTTGGCCCGGGCCGCCTTCTTCTGCGCCGCGAGCTGCTCGGCCTGACGGCGGTTCAGCAGCGTCGACACCTGGTCGGGAGTGAGCAGGCCGGGCAGGCCGAGATACTCCTCCTCCTCGGCGGTGCCGGTCAGCGCCCCGGTCCCGAACGACGTGCCGTCGAAGATCACCTGGTCCAGCTCGGCGGTGGCGGAGAGCGCCTCGAACCGGTTCTCCAGCTCGCCGGAGGCGTCCTCCTCGCGCTGCGCGCGCTCCAGCAGGGTGTCGTCCAGGCCGTCGGGGTCCTTGCGGGCGCCCAGCACGTGGTCGCGCTGGGCTTCCATCTCGCTGGCCAGCCCGAGCAGGTGCGGGACGCTCGGCACGAACACCGTCGCCGTCTCACCCTCGCGGCGGGCGCGGACGAAGCGGCCGATCGCCTGGGCGAAGTAGAGCGGGGTGGAGGCGCTGGTGGCGTAGACGCCGACCGCCAGCCGGGGGATGTCGACACCCTCGGACACCATCCGGACCGCCACCATCCAGCGCTCCTGGGACAGGGCGAAGGTGGCGATCCGCTCCGACGCTCCCGCGTCGTCGGAGAGGACCACGACGGCCTTCTCGCCGGTGATGGTCTCGAGCAGTTTCGCGTACGCGCGGGCGGTCTGCTGGTCGCTGGCGATGACCAGTCCGCCGGCGTCGGGGATGCCGTGCGAGCGCAGCTTCGACAACCGGGCGTCGGCGGCCCGCATCACCTGCGGCATCCAGTCGCCGCGATGGTCCAGCGCGGTACGCCAGGCCTGCGCCACCAGGTCCTTGGTCATCGGCTCGCCGAGCCGGGCGGCCAGCTCGTCCCCCGCGCTGGTGCGCCAGCGGGTCTCCCCGGAGTACGCCATGAACAGCACGGGCCGCACGACGCCGTCGGCGAGGGCGTCGGAGTAGCCGTACACCGAGTCGGCCCGGGAGCGTTGCAGGCCGTCCTCGCCGCGCTCATAGGTCACGAAGGGGATCGGGTTCTCGTCCGAGCGGAACGGCGTGCCGGTCAGCATCAGCCGCCGGGTCGCGGGCTCGAACGCGCTCTTCACCCCGTCGCCCCAGGTGCGGGAGTCGCCGGCGTGGTGGATCTCGTCGAGGATGACGAAGGTGCTCCGGGTCATCGTGCGCCGGCGGTGCACGGCCGGCGCCATGCCGACCTGGGCGTAGGTGAGGGCCGCGCCGTGGAAGTCGCGCGCCGAGTGCACATCGGAGTTGCGGAACGAGTGGTCGAGCTGGATGCCGACCCGGGCTGCGGCGGCCGCCCACTGCGTCTTCAGGTGCTCGGTGGGACACACCACGGTGATCGCCTCGACCGTACCGTCGGCGAGCAGCTCGGCGGCGATCCGCAGGGCGAACGTGGTCTTGCCGGCGCCGGGGGTGGCGACCGCCATGAAGTCCTCGGATCGGCGGCGGAGATACACCACCAAGGCCTTGCGCTGCCAGGCCCGCAGAGGCGGGAACGTCTCCAGATCCGGTTTCGGCGGACTCAAGCTACGCGGATCCCTTCCTCACAGGTGTTGCCACTCACAAAACGGCCCCCGCGGTATGCCGCGGGGGCGCATCCAGCATAACGAGCGTCACTCCACCGGACGGGCACGGCGGGGTAACCGCAGCCAGAGTCGCGTTTCGCCCGCTGATGACTCAGGTGCGAAAAGTAGGAGGCGCAGCCGAGGTCCTTTTCGTGCCTGAGTCATCAGCTCCTCGGGGCGAAACGCCGGACGAGCGAAGCGACGACCAGCAAGCTCAGTGCTTCATCGACTCGTAGATCTCCTTGCACGCCGGGCACACCGGCGAGCCGGGCTTCGGCGACTTCGTCACCGGGAACTTCTCGCCGCACAGCGCGATCACGAATGTGCCCATGACGGCACTCTCCGCGATCTTTTCCTTGCGCACGTAGTGGAACATCTCGGGCCCGGTGTCCGCATCCTTGGTCTCCGGGCGCTCCAGGATCTGCGTGCTCACGGTTATCTGCCTCTCGTAGCGAACATTTCTCAGATTCTTCGCCGGCTCCCCCGAGCAGGGGCCCCGTCGCGGCGAAAGGAAGCTCCAGCCGCCAAGTGTCGCACCTCGCGCCGGGTCGGTCCAACGACAAGCGGCCACGTAACGTTGCGGACGTGAACGACTTCGCGATTCAGTACGGCGATCATGTGACCCGGGCGCGCCGCGACGGCCGCCCCGTGGTCGCGCTGGAGAGCACGATCATCTCGCACGGGCTGCCGCATCCGGACAACATCCGGGTGGCTGGTGAGATCGAACAGGCGGTACGCGACAACGGCGCCGTTCCGGCAACGATCGGGATGATCGGGGGCGAACTGGTCGTCGGTCTCTCTCCGGCACAGATCGAACGCCTGGCCGCCGGGTCCGCGGCCAAGCTGTCGGTGCGCGACCTCGCAGTGGCCGCCGCGACGGGTGCGGACGGCGCGACGACGGTCGCCGCGACCAGCGCGGTGGCGGCCGCGGCGGGGATCGGCGTGTTCGCCACCGGTGGGCTGGGCGGGGTGCATCGCGAGGCGAATCACACGTTCGACGAGTCCGCCGACCTGAACACGCTGGCGCGTACCCCGATCGTGGTGGTCTGCGCCGGGGTGAAGTCGATCCTCGACGTGGGCGCGACACTGGAACGGCTCGAGACGCTCGGCGTGGCCGTCGCCGGTTACCGGACGTCGCGGTTCCCCGGCTTCTACCTCACCGACGGTGGCCACGACCTGTACTGGACGCTGGAGTCGCCGGCTCAGGTCGCCGCCGTGCTGAAGGCGCGCGACGAGCACGGCGTGTCGCGCGGCGCCCTGGTGCTGGCGAACCCGCTGCCCGCCGACGAGCAGCTCGACCCGGCGCTGCACGACGCGACGCTGACCGAGGGGCTGGCCAACCTGGCGCGCGACCGGGTCACCGGCAAGGACGTGACGCCGTACCTGCTGGCGTTCTTCCACGAGCGGACCGCCGGCAAGAGCCTCGAGGTCAACGTGCGGATCATCCTGCGCAACGCCGCCCTCGCCGCCCAGGTCGCCGCGGCGGCCGCACCCGCTCCGGCACCGCTGGGCTTCTCCGTCCCCGCATGAGCCTGCTGGTCGTGGGTGACCTGGTCACCGACGTGGTCGTCGTGCCGGCCGGACCGATCGAGACGGGCACGGACACGCTCGCCTCGATCACCTACTCGGGCGGCGGCCAGGCCTCGAACACCGCGGCCTGGCTGGCCCACGCGGGCGCCGCCGTCACGCTGGTCGCGGCGGTCGGCGACGACGTGGCGGGGCGTTCGCTGATCGCGGAGCTGACCGCGCAGGGCGTGCGCTGCGCGGTGCGGGCGCACGCCGGCGCCACCACGGGCACCGTCGTGGTGATCGCTACCGAGGGTGAGCGCACGCTGATCACCGATCCGGGCGCCGCGCTGCTGCTCGATCCGGCCGACGTGACCGCCGCGATCAAGGACGCCGACGACGCCGTGCACCTGCACCTCTCCGGCTATGCGCTGCTCAACGAGGGGTCCCGGGCGGGCGGCCTGGCGGCGCTGGGCGCGGCGCGCGACCGTGGGCTCACGGTGAGCGTCGACGCGTCGTCGGCGGCCCCGCTGCGGCGGGTGGGTGCCTTCCTCGATTGGGTTCGCGGGGTCGACCTGCTGCTGTGCAACGCGGACGAGGCCGCGGTGCTCGCCGGCCCGGGCAGTCCGCCGGCGCAGGCCGAGGTCTTGGCCCACTTCGCCCGGAACGTGGTCGTCAAGCTGGGCCCCGACGGCGCCATCTGGCGAGGCGGGGACGGGGTGCTGCGGTCGTGGGCCACGGACCGCGTACCCGTCATCGATCCCACCGGCGCGGGCGACGCCTTCGCCGCGGGCCTTCTCCGGGCCTGGTGCTCGGGGTCGTCGCCGGAGGCGGCGCTGGCCGCCGGAGCGGCGAGCGGGGCGGAGGCCGTGACCAGGGTCGGCGCCCGTCCACAGGCCGGGCCGAAAACTGTCACACCCGAGGCCTAACGTTCAGGCCCACCCAGTGCCGGGGTGGGGGTGGCGGCGGCGCGCCCGGCGCCACGTCATGATCAACAGCAAGGGACCTCAGTCCTCGGCGTCGATCACGCGGTGCTCGCGCTCCTCGGCCGGCTTGTCCTCCAGCACTCGATGCGTGGGCGCGGGCTGCTGCGACTGCGCCCGCTCGGCCCGGCTCTTCGGGGGACGGTCGTTCGCGATCAACACCGCCATCCACGGCAGGATGACCATGCCGGCCGCGCACAGGATCAGCCACACCGGGAGCAACGGCGGTTTCACGCTGATCAGGATGGCGCCGGCGATCAGACAGGCCGCGCGCAGGCCCATCATCGACACATAGCGAATCTCCCGGCTCCTGAGCTGGTCGCCCTGGCTGCGGGCGGCATCGGTGATGACCACCGGCCGCTCCGGCTGCTTTTTCACGCTGGCTCTCCGATCGACCCTTCATCCTTGCACCGCTGCGTCGGTAGTGCCCACAACCGACGCAATGCCTTGACGTAGCGGCGGGTCAGGACGTAACAGGGCCGCGTTGGGGTCACGCCTTGGCGGCGGCCTTCATCTCCTTCTTGTACGTGCGCACACGCTCCAGCGAGCCGGCGTCGACGATGTCCGCGACCGAGCGGTACGAACCCTCGTCGCCGTAGTGACCGGCCGCCTCCCGCCACCCGGCCGGCCGCACCCCGAACTGCTTGCCCAGCAGGGCGGTGAAGATCTGCGACTTCTGCTTGCCGAACCCGGGCAGCGAGGCCACCCGCTTGACCAGCTCGGCACCGCTGTCGGCGTCCTTCCACAGGTTGGCCGCGTCGCCGTCGTAGCGCTCGACCAGCGCCCGGCACACCTCCTGGACCCGGGCGGCCATCGCCTTGGGAAAGCGGTGCAGCGAGGGCGGCTTGGCGAAGACGGCGATCAGGTCGTCGAGGTCGGCGTTCGCCAGTTCGTCGGCGGTGGGCACGTGCCCGAGCCGCTGGCTCAGCACGTAGGGCGAGCTGAACGCCTTCTCGAGCTTGTCCTGCTGGTCGAGGGTCATGCCGATCAGCAGCGCGAGCGGGTTGGTGGAAAGCAGCTCGTTCGCCTCGGGCGCGATCGGCAACGACATCGTCATGCGCCCTATCCTGCACTTCGCGTCGACGGCGTCAAGGCTCAGCTCACCGCGGCGCCACCGGTGTCGGTGCGCAGCAGGTGGAGGGCCAGGCGGTTGGCCGCCGCCAACACCGCCAGGAGTACGCCGAGCAGAACGTGACCGGTGAGGGCGAGGGCGACCGCGCCGCCGCCGAAGACGACCCACTCCGGGACGAGCCGGAGTGGGTCGGACAGCGGGTGGCTCGCCTTCGGCGCCACCCAGCGGGCCCAGATCAGCGCCGCGAGCAGCGGGAACGCGACGGCCAGGACGATGCGCAGCCAGAGCGGTCCGGGTACGTGCCATCCGCCGTACGCCAGCGCGGCGAGCGCGGCCAGCTCCAGCACGAACCGCAGGCCGAGGTTGAAGATCCGCACGATGCCACTCTCCTCCGGTCACGCCTGCTGGAACAGGTGCGCGGCGGCCCACGCCCCGGCGGCCGCCTGTGCGGCGCCCGGGTCCATGGCGTCGTCCGGCAGGCGCGGCAGCAGTTCGCGTCGCACCCAGGCGATGTCGCCGTCCGACAGGTAGCCGTACAGCCGCCGGAGCGCGGCCAGGATGCGGACCCGCCCGGCCGGCGGCCAGGATCCGGCGGTCGAGTAGTGCGTCCCCAGCACGACGCCGATCATCGAACCCAGGTCGGGCGGCAGCGGCCGCAACACGGCCATGCACTCGAGAAGCCAGGGCGCGAGGTCGAGCCCGTAGCCCTTGATGTCGGTGATCATGTGGATCCACCCGAGGACCGTGTGCGGCCGGGAGCACGAATGGCTCGGTCGTAGGCCTGCTCGAGATCGGGGTCCCTGTTCGCCGACTTCGTCCACAAGGCGATCGCGTCGTGCAGTACCGACGTCAGCTCGGTGCCGTCGCCGTGGACCACGAAGGTGGTCAGGGACTCGGGCGCCGTCGCGATCAGCGGCTCCAGTGCGTGCCGCATCATGTCGGAGCCGATGCCGCCGCCGACGTGCAGCGACTTGGCAACGTGACCCGGTGTGGTGAAGCCGGTGACCACCGTGCCCGGCGACGCCGACTCGAGAAACTCCTCGCGGCCGTGCGTCCACCACGGATCCACCGGTTCGATGCGGTCCGTGGTTCCGAACTCCAGCTGGACGTCCCGGCGCCGGCCGTCCCACAGGCGGCGAACGATCATCACATCGAGGAGGCCGCCCCAGACGCTCCGCTCCATCGCCGCGCCCCAATGGCCGGCCGTCCGATGCAGCTCACCCGCCGCCTCGAACGCGTCCGGGAACATCTCGGACGCCCGCAGCGGCTCCCCGCAGGCCAGCACCAGCAGCGCGAGGTTGACGGAGTAGAGCGCCATCCAGTGATCCGCGCGCCGGTCGACCGGCCGGTAGTCGAGCTCCGGCACCTCGGGCCGGTTCACGGCCTGCCGCAGCGCCGGCATCAGCCACTCCCGGGCTTCGCGCCGGCCGTTCAGCATCGAATGAAGGAAGACCGGCACGAACTCCCGAGCGAACAGCGGCTCGTATCCGATCAGCGAACGCAGCATCCCCCCGTCGCGGACCTCGTGGGCCACGAGCCGGGCGACCAGGTATTCCTCGAAGGTCGCGTGCAGGAACTCGTAGGCCTGGAGGGTCCGACCGTCCTCGATGGCCTGTGCCCGTTGGAGGAAGAAGAATCGGCCGACCACTTCCTGCGCCACGGTCAGCCTCCGGCGCTGCTCCGCCGAAGGCGCCGCCATCCCCAGGCTGCGCAGGTCGTCGTCCAGCTCCTGGCCGGTGATCCACAGCCGGGCCCGGTTGAACATCGCAAACGCCATCACCGACAGCCGCCGCAGCTCCTCCTCGATCAGCTCCTGGACGGCGCTCTCCGGCTCGTCGCCGTGCAGCCGCCGAACCTCGCGCTCGGCGAAACTCACCATCAGGCGCTCGTAGAGGTCGGCGAGTTCGAGCGTGACGTCCGCCCGCAGCGTCTCCTCCGCGTCGTGCAGCGCGAGCATCAGCAGCAGCAACGGCTGCTCGATCAGGTGCGGGTAGCGCTCGACCGCACCCAGGGTCAGCGGCGGGCGCCCGTGCGGCGCGTTGGCCGCGTTCCAGGTCGCGAGCCACTGCCCGACCTGCTCGCGGTCGAAGCCGGCGAGCCGCACCACCAGCGTGTTCTCCGGGATGGTCGCCCGGTCCGCGACCGCCACCCGGCTGGTGACCACGATCGCGGCCGGGCGTTTCAGCGTCGCCTCCCGCTTCTGGAATGCGGCCACCTTCTTCAGGAAGTCGGACTGATGCATTCCGGTGGCCTGTAGCAGCTCGTCGAAGCCGTCCAGCAGGATCACCGGCATCGCGCCGCCGGCGGTGGCCGCGAGGTCGGCCCAGGCGACGTGACGGCCGATGGTGGCGCGCAACGCGAACTCGATCTGATCCTGGATCGACCGCTCCGCCGGCACCTCGCGCAGTGCCACCCGCACGACGAGGAAGTCCTCCGCCGGCAGCCGCGCCGCCAGCACCTTGGTCAGTGCCGACTTCCCGGCGCCGGGTTGGCCGAGCAGCAGCAGCGGGCCCTCGGTGGCCCGCGACGTGGTGAGGAAGGCGGCGAGGAACTCCGCGAGATCGGCGCGCTGCTCGACCTGCCACCAGCTCTCGTCGGCGGGCCGATCCGCCGGACCGGCTTGCCTGACCCGGAAGCCGGGGTCGATGTAGAGCTCGGCGAGCGCCGGGAAGGTGACGTCGCCGGCGTCGCCGGCGCCCGGCTCATGAAGATAGGCCGGGTA
>NZ_JBFAZH010000190.1:0-9154 GCF_040681735.1 Actinoplanes sp. NPDC051633
CCGCGCCAGGCGGCCACGATCGCGTCCGGCGGCGCGCCACCGTCCAGGATCTCGTCCCAGCCCAGCGCACGCCGGCCGAGGCCGCGCAGATGAGCGGCCATCTGCGCGATCCACCAGCCGTGCACGGCCCGCTCGTCGGCGAGGCCGTGCTGCTCGCGAAACGCGCGGACGGCCGGCGAGGCCGCCCACTCGCCGGGCGGGCACTCGTCGCCGCCGATGCCGATCACCGGTGAGGGGAAGATCGAGCAGACCTGGTCGAGCACCTCGCGGCCGAAGCGCAGCGCGGTCTCCGACACGTTCAGCAGGTGCGGCGAGATGCCCCAGGCGGCCCGGACCGCCGGGGTGGCGCCGTTGCCCAGCTGGGGATAGGCCGCGATGGCCGCCTGCATGTGGCCGGGCAGGTCCACCTCGGGCACGACGGTGACGTGCCGGTCGGCGGCGTACGCGACGATCTCCCGCAGGTCGTCGGCGGAGTAGAAACCGCCGTGCGGCCGCTGGTCGAACCGATTGTGGGACGACGAGCCGAGCATGCTCCGCGATCGCCACGCCCCGACCTCGGTCAGCCGCGGCCAGCCGGGCACCTCGAACCGCCAGCCCTGGTCGTCGGTCAGGTGCAGCTGCAGCACGTTGAGCTTGTGGAACGCCATCAGGTCGAGGAACCGCAGCACGTCGGACACCGGCAGGAAGTGGCGGGCCACGTCGAGCAGCACCCCGCGCCACGCGAACCGCGGCTCGTCCCGCACCTCCACCCACGGCACGGTGAGCCGGCCGGAGTCGACCCGCGCCCGGCGCAGCGCCGTCGGTGGCAGGAGCTGCCGCAGCGTCTGCAAGCCGTAGAAGACACCGGCCGGCGAGCCACCCACGACCCGGACACCGTCGCCGTCGACGGTCAGCCGATATCCCTCCTCCGTCATCGACGGCTCGACGGCAAGCCGGATGCCCGCCGAGCCCGGCAACGGCGCAGGTTCGGTGCGAAGCGCCGCGCCGACGGGCTGGAGGACACCGAGCAGCCATGCCGCCACCGACGACAGGGCGGGCTCGGCGGACAGCGGCAGGCCGGTCAGGTCGAGACGGCCGGTGCCCGGGATGCCGGCGACGGGAGACGGGATCATCAGAAGTACGTGTGCAGCACGTCGACAACCCGGTGCTCGTCGTCGACCAGCGGGATGTGCCGCCACTTGTCGAACGCCGTGCACGGATGGGACAACCCGAAGCGAATCAGGTCTCCGGGCCGGACCGTGACGCCCGGCTCGACCGCCAGATAGGTGTGATGGTCGTTGAGCTTGCTGACCGCGACCCCGGACGCCGGGTCGGCGACGATCGGCAGCCCCTCGTCGATCGGCGCGTCCCGCTTGCCCATGCCGGCCAGCGCCAGCCCCGGCTCGGGCGTGGAGATCACCTGCGCCCACATCTCCATCGCCGCGTGCAGCGGCCCCTCGCTCGGCACCCGGTTGAACGGCGTCATCTTGCGATAGAACCCGTCGTCGTGGGTGACCGACGCCCCGCTGCGCATGATGAGCTGCCCGAGCCCGGCGCCGGCCAGCCGGTCGGTGACCCGGTCGAACCACGCGCTGCCGCCGGCCGACACGATCGGCCGCTCGGGCAGCAGACCGGCGGCGGCCAGCCGCCGCGCACCCTCGGCCAGCGTGTCGAGGAAGGCGTCCACCGACGGCAGATCGCCGAGCTGCCCTTCGTACCCGGTCACGCCGGACAGCGACAGTCCCTCGGCGCCCGCCACCGCCCGCGCGACGGCCTCCAGCTCGTCGAGCGTGCGTACCCCGGTGCGCCCGCCCGCATGACCCAGCTCGACCAGCAACCGCAGCCGCCCGCGTGACCGCGCCGCGGCGGCGGCCGCCTCCACCCCGGCCACCGAGTCGACCTGGAACCAGACCTCCCAGCCCGCCGCGGTCTGCTCGGCCAGCCAGCCCAGCGCGACCGGATCGAGCACCTCGTTGGCGATGAAGACCCGCGGCACGCCCAGATTGCGCATGATCAGCGCCTGGTTGGGCGTCGCCACCGTCATGCCCCACGCGCCCGCATCGAACTGCCTGCGCAGCAACTGCGGCGCCATCGTGGTCTTGGCGTGCGGCGCGAAATCCATGCCGTGCCGGGCGCAATAGGCCGCCATGGTCGCCACGTTGGCACTGACCGCCGACTCGCGGACCACCAGCAGTGGCCAGGTGAACCCACCGCCGAAGATGCTCTCGCCGAGCACCGGCCTGCCCGCAGGCGCCCAGAAACCCTTGGCGCGCCAGTCGATCGGCTCCTCGGGAACGTCGAGCACGGCTGCCTCCTTGACCGGTAATCGTCGATCGGGGAACGCTGAGCAAGCTACCAACGCCCACCGACAATTTCTGGAGGACCGTGCCTGAACAGGGAGATCTGCTCCTGACCGGCGGGGACGTGATCGATCCCGGCGGCGGCCACCGCGGCCGGCTGGACGTGGCGATCCGCGCCGGCCGCATCGCCGCGGTGGGTCCCGCGCTGCCGCGCACCGCCGCGGAGGTCGTGGACTGCACCGGGCTGCTGATCACGCCGGGCCTGGTCGACCTGCACACGCACGTCTACCCGGGCGCCGGCTACTGGGGCATCGACCCCGACCCGATCGCCTGGTGCACCGGGGTGACGACCTGGGTCGACGCCGGATCGGCCGGAGCGTTCTCGGTGGCCGGGCTCAAGAGCTTCGGGCAAACCCGCCGGGCACGCGTGCACGCGCTGCTCAACATCGCGGGGCAGGGGCTGGCAGCGCGTACCGGAGAAGGTCTTGATCTGGGCAATTGCGACCCGGACCTGGCGGCGGCCGCGATCCGGGACGACCGCGAGCTGATCCTCGGCGTCAAGGTGCGGATCGACCGGGACACCGTGGGGCCCAACGGGGTGGAACCTCTGCGCCGAGGGATCGCGGCGGCGGAGCAGTGCGGCGTGCCGGTGATGGTCCACATCGGAACGACGCCACCACCACTCGCCGACGTGCTGGCGCTGCTGCGGCCCGGCGACATCCTCACGCACTGCGCGAGCGGGATCGCCGCGCCGACCGGCCCGGAGGCGCGCGCGGCCCACGAGCGCGGCGTGCTCTTCGACATCGGGCACGGCTCGGGGGCGTTCGCCTTCGACGTGGCCGAGCGCCAGCTCGCGGCGGGGATGACGCCGCACTCGATCTCGACCGACCTGCACGCGCGGTCGGTCTACGGCCCGGTCTTCGACCTGCCGACCACGATGGCCAAGCTGGTCGCCGCCGGGATGCCCCTGGAGGAGGTCGTGGCGGCGGCCACCGTGCGCCCGGCGAGAGCGCTGGGCCTGACGGCAGGCACATTGGCGCCCGGCGCGCCCGCGGATGTGGCGGTGTTCACGAATTCTCCGGGTGATCATGAGCTGGTGGACGCGCACCGCCAGACCCGGACGGCACCGTTCCGGCTGGTCAACGTGGCCACCTACGTGGCCGGCCGGCGTCTGGAGCCGCAGCTGCCGGCCCCGCCGCCGCGGTGGGTGCCGCTCACGACGGGACAGCGGGCGGCCATCGCCGAGCGCGAGAATGCGATCCGCGCGTTGCTCACCAAGCCACTCGTCGGGGTGCACGACCTCGCCGAGCAGTTCCCCCGTGACCCGTGAAGGAGATCGCTGTGCCCAAACGCTCCGTCAACACCGACAAGGCCGCGCCCGCCGGCGGGCCGTACTCGCAAGCCATCGTGGCCGGCGACACCGTGTACCTCGCCGGGGCGGTCCCGGCGCTGCCGGACGGCACCCGCGTGACCGGTTCGTTCGCCGAGCAGGCGCACGCCGCGTTCCGCAACCTGGCCGCGGTCGCCGAGGCGGCCGGCGGCAGCCTCGACCAGGCCGTCCGGGTCGGCGTCTACCTGCGCGACTTCGGCGACTTCGCGGAGATGAACGAGATCTACGGGCAGTACCTGACCGGGGAGCATCCGCCGGTGCGGACGACCATCCCGGTCGCGCTCGAGGGCATGCTCATCGAGATCGACGCGGTTCTCTACCTGGGCTGAGAAGCGCGGCCGGGTGGGAGGATCGGGTGTCACGGCGGGTAACACGTCGGAAACCTACGGCTGCGAGCATGCGCTGGGCGACTCAAGGGAGGTCCGTTGTTCCTCAGCCAGCACGAGCAGGAACGTCTGCTCATCCACGTGGCGGCGGAGGTCGCACAGCGCCGGCGGGAGCGTGGGCTCAAGCTCAACCATCCCGAGGCCACCGCGATCATCACGGCGTTCCTGCTGGAGGGGGCGCGTGACGGGCGGACCGTCGCCGAGTTGATGGATGCCGGGCGGCGCGTGCTCGGCCGCGACGACGTGCTCGACGGCGTGCCCGAGATGCTGCCTGAAGTGCAGGTGGAGGCGACCTTTCCGGACGGCACCAAGCTGGTCACCGTGCACGGGCCGATCTCGTGATCCCGGGTGAGGTCATCCCCGGCGACGGCGAGATCGAGATCAACGCCGGCCGGGCGGTCCTGGCGTTGACCGTGCGCAACACCGGCGACCGCCCGGTGCAGGTGGGTTCGCATTACCACTTCGCCGAGGCCAACGCGGCGCTCGACTTCGACCGTGCAGCGGCGTGGGGACACCGGCTCGCGGTCCCGGCCGGCACGTCGGTGCGCTTCGAGCCGGGCATGCCCCGCGACGTCTCGCTCGTCCCGCTCGGCGGCGCCCGCGTGGTCCCGGGCCTGCGCGGGCTGGCCGGCGGACCGCTCGACGCCCCACCGCCCGCCCCCGCCCCGGAGCCCGACGACATCGAGCCGGCCGGGTCGCTCGACGAGGACGAGGACGACGTCCGGTGACCACACTGGACCGCGGCCGGTACGCCGCCCTCTACGGACCGACCGCCGGTGACCGGATCCGGCTCGCCGACACCAACCTGCTGATCGAGGTCGAGGAGGACCGCAGCGGCGGCGCAGGGCCCGGAGGTACAGGGGCCGGCGACGAGGTCGTCTTCGGCGGCGGCAAGGTGATCCGCGAGTCGATGGGCCAGTCGCGCGCCACCCGCGCCGAGGGCACACCGGACACGATCATCACCGGCGCGGTCGTGCTCGACCACTGGGGCGTCGTCAAGGCCGACGTCGGCATCCGCGACGGGCGGATCGTGGCGCTGGGCAAGGCCGGCAACCCCGACACGATGGACGGCGTACACCCCGATCTGGTGATCGGCGCCGGCACCGAGGTGATCGCCGGCAACGGCAAGATCCTCACCGCGGGCGCCATCGACAGCCACGTGCACCTGATCAGCCCGACCATCCTGCATACCGCCCTGGCCAGCGGCATCACATCGATCATCGGCGGCGGCACCGGGCCGGCCGAGGGCACCAAGGCGACCACGGTCACCCCGAACTCGTGGCACCTGGCCCGCATGCTCGAGGCGATCGACGCGTTCCCGATCAACGTGCTGCTGCTCGGCAAGGGCAACACGATGTCCGAGGAGTCGATGTGGGAGCAGCTGCGCGGCGGGGCGGGCGGCTTCAAACTGCATGAGGACTGGGGTACGACGCCGGCGGTGATCGACGCCGCGCTGCGGGTGGCCGACGCCTCGGGCGTGCAGGTCGCCATTCACACCGACACGCTGAACGAGGCCGGGTTCGTTGAGGAGACGCTGCGGGCGATCGCCGGGCGGTCGATCCACGCGTACCACACCGAGGGCGCCGGGGGCGGGCACGCGCCAGACATCATCACGGTCGCCGGGCAGCCCAACGTGCTGCCGTCCTCGACCAACCCGACGCGGCCGTACACGCAGAACACGCTCAGCGAGCATCTCGACATGCTGATGGTCTGCCACCACCTGAACTCGTCGGTGCCCGAGGACCTGGCGTTCGCGGAGAGCCGCATCCGGCCGTCCACGATGGCCGCCGAGGACCTGCTGCACGACCTCGGGGCGATCTCCATGATCGGGTCGGACTCGCAGGCCATGGGGCGGGTCGGCGAGGTGATTCTGCGTACGTGGCAGACCGCGCACGTGATGAAGGCCCGCCGCGGGGCGCTGCCCGGCGACGGCGCCGCGGACAATCTGCGGGCTCGCCGCTACGTGGCGAAGTACACGATCTGCCCGGCCGTCGCGCACGGGATGTCGGAGGTGGTCGGGTCCGTCGAGCCGGGCAAGCTGGCCGACCTGGTGCTGTGGGACCCGGCGTTCTTCGGCGTGCGGCCGGCGTTGGTGATCAAGGGCGGCATGATCGCGTACGCGCAGATGGGCGACGCCAACGCCTCGATACCCACGCCGCAGCCGATGCTGCCGCGGCCGATGTTCGGGGCGTACGGCGTGGTGCCGGCGCAGACCTCCGTGGCGTTCGTCGCGCCGGCCGCGATCGACGCGCTGGTCGGCGACCGGATCGGCTGCAAGCGGGCCTTCGCGCCGGTGGCCGACACCCGCTCGGTGGGCAAGGCGGACATGCCGCTGAACGACGCCCTGCCGCGCATCGAGGTCGAGCCGGACACCTTCACAGTGCGCATCGACGGCGAGGTGGTGGAGCCCGACCCGGTCACCGAGCTGCCGATGGCCCAGCGCTACTTCCTCTTCTGATGTCCCTCGCGACCTTGCTGGTGCTCGCCGACGGCCGGCTGCCGGCCGGCGGCCACGCCCACTCCGGCGGCCTCGAGGCGGCGGTGTCCGCCGGGCGGATCCGCGACCTGGCCGGGGTGGACGGCTTCCTGCGCGGCCGCCTGGCAACCAACGGCGTGGTGGCGGCGGCATTCGCCGCGGCCGCCTGCGCCCGCTTCACCGGTCCCGGCCCGGCAGCCGGCACCGCGCCGCTCGCAACGGCAGACGCGGGCCTTGCGGGCGCAACCGGCGGCGCGAGCGTGGCTGATCTTGACGACGGCATGGATGCGCGGACGCCGTCGCCTGCTCTGCGGCGGGCATCCCGGGCGCAGGGGCGGGCGCTGGCGCGGGCGGCCCGTGCGATGTGGCCGATGCCGGGGATCGGCCGCGAGCCGCATCATCCGGTTGCGCTGGGCGTCGCGGCCGCGGCGGCGGGACTCGATCCGCTCGCCGCCGCCACGGCCGCGGCACACGGGACGGTGACCGGTCCGGCGAGTGCGGCGGTGCGATTGCTCGGCCTCGACCCCTACGCGACGCATGCGCTGATCGCCGCGCTCGCCACCGAATGCGACCGGATCGCCGCGGACGGCGCACGCCGGGTGGCCGACCCGGTGGACGCGCTGCCCGCGGCCGGGGCTCCCCTGCTCGACATCGGCGCCGAGCATCACGCGAGCTGGGAGGTGCGGCTGTTCGCTTCCTGATCAACACCGCGCCGGCGGGAGGTCTTCGACCTCTGGCGGTCGGCCGGCCACCTGTTTGCACTGCCGCGCCGGTGGACCAGAGAACGCGAGCCACTACGCAGACGGGACAGCGGGCGTCGGCTCGGACGGGCTGGGGTGCCGGCCCGGACAGCGGGCGTCGGCTCGGACGGGCTGGGGTGCCGGCCCGGACAGCGGGCGTCGGCTCGGAGACGCCGGGCTGCAGCTTTGCAGGATGCGCTTCGGCTTGATGAGGACCGCGCTTCGGTGCGGAGGAAGGTAGCGACATGACTGACCCGCACGAGCATGGGCCGGACGAGGTTCCGCATACGCATCCGGCGGCCGGGGTCGACCCGCACGACCCGCTGCACGGCGGGACGCGCGCCTTGCGTGTCGGCATCGGCGGGCCGGTCGGCTCCGGCAAGACCGCGCTGGTTGCCGCGCTCTGCCGGGCGCTCGGCGGCGAGCTGCGGCTGGCCGTGGTGACCAACGACATCTACACCACCGAGGACGCCGACTTCCTGCTGCGCAACGGCGTGCTGCCGGCCGAGCGGATCCGGGCGGTGGAGACCGGCTGCTGCCCGCACACCGCGATCCGCGACGACATCTCGGCCAACCTGGACGCCGTCGAGGATCTCGAGGAAACGCTGGGCCCGCTCGACCTCGTCCTCGTGGAGAGCGGCGGCGACAACCTGACCGCCACCTTCAGCAGAGGGCTGATCGACCGGCAGATCTTCGTGATCGACGTGGCCGGCGGCGACAAGGTGCCCCGCAAGGGCGGTCCGGGAGTCACCACCGCCGACCTCCTGGTGATCAACAAGACCGACCTGGCCCCGCTGGTCGGCGCCGACCTGGGCGTGATGGACCGCGACGCACGGGCCCGCCGCGGCGACCTGCCGACGGTGTTCCTGTCGCTGGTCGAGGACCGCGCGGCCACCCCGGTCGCCGACTGGATCCGCGAGCTGGTCGCCGCTCCCGCGCTGCCCTGATGCGCGCGGCGGCCCGGATCGTGGCCGAGGCGGACCGCTCCGGCGGGACCCGCCTCGCCGTCCTGCGCGGCGAATCGCCGCTGCTCTTCCGCCGCACCGGTCCGCGGAACGGCGGCCGGGGCACGGCGGCCGCGGGCGGCGTGCCGGGTTCGGGCACGGCCCAGGCGATCACCCTGCATCTGGTGGGCGGAGCCGCCGGGCCGCTGCGCGGTGACGAGCTGCGGCTCGATCTGGAGGTCGGGCCGCACGCCCGGCTGGACGTCCGCAGCGTCGCGGCGACCCTGCTGCTGCCGGGCCGCCCGGCACCGCCGTCGACGTTGGTCATCCACGCCGAGGTGGGTGAGGGTGCGACGCTGCGCTGGCTGCCCGAGCCCACGATCGCCGCGGCCGGCTGCGACCACATCGCGATCACCCTGGTCGAGGTCGCCGAGGGCGGCACGCTGCTCTGGCGCGACGACATCGTCTGCGGCCGGCACCGAGAGGAATCGGGCCGGATCAGAACCGAAACCACCGTCCGGTACGCCGGACGCGCGCTGTACCGCCACGACCTGGCGATCGGCGCGCCCGGCTGGGAGGGCGCCGCCGTCCTGGGCGGCAACCGTGCCCTCGGCGCCGCGATCCTGGCCGGCCCGGACCTCCCCGAGCCGCACCTGCCCGGCCCGGACGCGGCCGTCATGTCCCTGCCCGGACCCGGCCTGCTGGCCACGGCGGCGGGCGCGGACATCCGCCGGGTCAGGGCCGTCATCGACCCGATCTGCGAGTCGTACCCCGCAGCGCGGTCCACGCCCGCTCCTGCCACGAAGTGGTAGCGCAGCCACGTTTCCAGGGGTTTGAAAGGGGGGTGGGCTACCACTTTGTGGGCGGCCCGGCGGCGGGGCAGGGAGGGTGACCACCGACTGGCCGGCGGGCCAGCCCGCAGGGGCTCGGGTTCTCCGC